>NZ_PSVX01000037.1:0-41419 GCF_002932695.1 Rathayibacter sp. AY1D2
CGCGCTCGGCGATCCCGACGGCGCCTCGGTGCGCGCACCGCCACCCCCGTCCGCCCCACCCGAGAGGAGGCGACCGCATGTACGAAGGCATCGTCCAGGAGCTGATCGACGAGCTCGGCCGGCTCCCCGGCATCGGCCCGAAGTCCGCCCAGCGCATCGCGTTCCACATCCTGCAGACCGAGACGTTCGACGTCACCCGGCTCGCCGAGATCCTGCTCGAGCTGCGCGGCCGTGTGCACTTCTGCGACATCTGCGGGAACGTGGCGGAGGAGGCGACCTGCGGGATCTGCCGCGATCCGCGCCGCAGCCGCGCCGTCATCTGCGTCGTGGAGGAGGCGAAGGACGTCCCGGCGATCGAGCGCACCCGCGAGTTCCGCGGGCTCTACCACGTGCTCGGCGGCGCGATCAGCCCGATCGACGGCATCGGCCCGGATCAGCTCCGCATCCGCCAGCTGCTGCAGCGGCTCGCGGACGGCGAGGTGCAGGAGGTCATCATCGCGACCGACCCGAACCTCGAGGGCGAGGCGACGGCGACCTATCTCTCGCGCATGCTCAGCACCCTCGGCATCCGCATCACCCGTCTGGCCTCCGGGCTGCCCGTCGGCGGAGACCTCGAGTACGCCGACGAGATCACCCTCGGCCGCGCCTTCGAGGGCCGCCGGCTCGTCGAGAACTGACGCGGCCGCCGGAGTCGCATGACCGCTCCGGCATGCGGTCGACCGGTAGACTCGCCCGTCGGGTCGCGACGGCGGTCCAGCCACCGACACGGGAGCAGCACGTGAGCCTGATCGTCCAGAAGTTCGGCGGGTCCTCCGTCGCAGACGCGGAGAGCATCAAGCGGGTCGCGAAGCGGATCGTCGCCACCAAGCAGGCGGGCAACGACGTGGTCGTCGCCGTCTCGGCCATGGGCGACACCACCGACGACCTGCTCGAGCTCGCCCACCAGGTCACGCCCATCCCCGCCCCCCGCGAGCTCGACATGCTGCTCTCCTCGGGCGAGCGCATCTCGATGGCGCTGCTGGCGATGGCGATCAAGAGCATGGGCTTCGAGGCCCGCTCCTTCACCGGCAGCCAGGCCGGCATGATCACGGACGCGCAGCACGGCGCCGCCCGCATCGTCGACATCACCCCGGTCCGCCTCCGCGAGGCGCTCGACGAGAACGCCGTCGTCATCGTCGCGGGCTTCCAGGGCTTCAACCGCGACACGAAGGACATCACCACCCTCGGCCGCGGCGGCTCGGACACCACCGCCGTCGCGCTCGCCGCGGGACTCGGCGCCGACACCTGCGAGATCTACACCGACGTCGACGGCGTCTTCACCGCCGACCCGCGGGTCGTCAAGAAGGCCCGCAAGCTCGATCGCATCACCAGCGAGGAGATGCTCGAGCTGGCCGCCGCGGGAGCGAAGGTGCTGCACATCCGCGCCGTCGAGTTCGCCCGCCGCCACGGAGTCACGCTCCACGTGCGCTCCTCCTTCAGCCCCAATGAGGGCACCATCGTCTACAACGCCGAGACCGCCGGCGCCGAGCAGAACGGACAAGCCGTGGAAGAGCCCATCATCGCCGGAGTCGCCGCCGACCTGAACGAGGCGAAGATCACCGTCGTCGGAGTCCCCGACATCCCGGGCAAGGCCGCGCAGATCTTCACGATCGTGGCCAAGACCGGCTCCAACATCGACATGATCGTGCAGAACGTGTCGGCTGCGGCCACCGCCCGCACCGACATCTCGTTCACCCTGCCCAAGGCCGACGGCCAGACGGTCCTCATGGCTCTCAACGCCGAGAAGGACGAGGTCGGCTTCGAGTCCCTGCAGTACGACGACCAGATCGCCAAGCTCGCGCTCGTGGGCGCCGGGATGCGCACCAACGCCGGCGTCTCCGCGAAGCTGTTCCGCTCCCTCTACGAGGCCGGGATCAACATCGAGATGATCTCCACGAGCGAGATCCGCATCTCGGTCGTCACCCGCGCCGACACCGTGAACGAGGCTCTGCGCGTCGTGCACACCGCCTTCGGGCTCGACGCCGAGGACGAGGCCGTCGTCTACGCCGGCACCGGCCGCTGACGGCCGGACACCCTCGCGATCCGGCCGTTCCTCCCGAGCGGCCGGAGCGACCGGTACCCTCTCCCTCGATCCCCCCGCCACGAGCGGCCCGCGCGCCGCACGGACGAAAGAGCACAGCATGAGCAGCACCCCCCTCCACGTGGGCGTCGTCGGCGCGACCGGCCAGGTCGGGAAGGTGATGCGCCGCCTCCTCGAGGAGCGCGACTTCCCGATCGCGTCCATCCGCTTCTTCGCCACCGCCCGCTCGGCGGGCACGACGCTGCCGTTCCGTGGCGGGGACGTCGTGGTCGAGGACGTGGAGACCGCCGATCCGTCGGGGCTCGACATCGCCCTGTTCTCGGCCGGAGCCACGGGATCGCGCGCGCAGGCGCCCCGCTTCGCCGCGGCCGGCGTCACCGTGATCGACAACTCCAGCGCCTGGCGGATGGACCCCGAGGTCCCGCTGGTCGTCAGCGAGGTGAACCCCCACGCCATCGACCAGGCGGTCAAGGGCATCATCGCCAACCCCAACTGCACCACGATGGCCGCGATGCCGATCCTCAAGGTCCTCGACCGCGAGGCGGGGCTCACGCGCCTGATCGTCAGCACCTACCAGGCCGTGTCCGGCAGCGGACTGGCCGGAGCGAACGAGCTGGCCGGCCAGGTCCGCGCCGCCGTCGCCGACGAGCACCTGCTCGACCTGGTGCACGACGGCTCGGCGGTCGACTTCCCCGCGCCGGACAAGTACGTCGCCCCGATCGCCTTCGACGTCATCCCCTTCGCGGGGAGCCTGGTCGAGGACGGCTCGAACGAGACAGACGAGGAGAAGAAGCTCCGCAACGAGAGCCGCCGCATCCTCGAGCTCCCGGAGCTGCTGGTCTCGGGCACCTGCGTGCGCGTCCCCGTGTTCACCGGCCACTCGCTCTCCGTCAACGCAGAGTTCGCCTCCGCCCTCAGCCCCGAGCGTGCTCGCGAGCTGCTGGCCGACGCGCCCGGCGTCGTGCTGCGCGAGGTGCCGACTCCGCTGGAGGCCGCGGGCAAGGACCCGAGCTTCGTCGGCCGCATCCGCGCCGACGAGGGTGCTCCGGAGGGACGCGGCCTCGCGCTCTTCATCAGCAACGACAACCTCCGCAAGGGCGCGGCCCTGAACGCCGTGCAGATCGCCGAGCTCATCGCGGCGAAGCAGCCCGTGTCCTGACCGGCGTGGACGGGGCCGGCGCCGAGCGCTCCGGCCCCTTCCGGGTGGAAAAGCCGCGAATTTGATGGGGGAGCGGGGCCCCTCCCCGCCGCGGCGTGCTCGGGCGAGCGTAAACTCGACTCTCGTGAACTCCTCGGAACCGGTCGACGTCGCCCTCATCGGTGGGGGCATCATGAGCGCCACGCTCGGCGCCCTCATCACCCAGCTGCAGCCCGACTGGACGATCGCCGCCTACGAGCGCCTCGGCGACGTGGCGCAGGAGTCGTCGAACCCGTGGAACAACGCGGGCACCGGTCACGCGGCCCTCTGCGAGCTGAACTACATGCCCGAGGCGGCCGACGGCTCCGTCGACCCGGCCAAGGCGATCCAGATCAACGAGCAGTTCCAGATCTCGCGCCAGTTCTGGTCGAGCCTGGTGGAGTCCGGCGACATCCGCGAGCCCTCCAGCTTCATCAACCCGGCGCCGCACATGACCTTCGTGCACGGCGAGGCCAACGTCGAGTACCTCCGGAAGCGCTACGAGGCCCTCAAGGACCAGCCGCTGTTCGCCGGCATCGAGTTCACCGAGAGCGTCAAGACCATCCACGAGTGGGCGCCCCTGCTGATGGAGCAGCGTCCCGCCGGCGGCGGCCCCTACGCGGCGACGCGCATGCCGGCCGGCACCGACGTCGACTTCGGCTCGCTGACCCACCAGCTGTTCGACCACGTCGTCGCCCACGGCGGCACGCTCGACACCGGCCGCGAGGTCACCGACATCACCCGGCAGAAGGACGGCACCTGGCGCCTCGACCTCAAGCAGGTCGTCGGAGGCACGCCCCAGTCGGTGACCGCCCGCTTCGTCTTCGTCGGCGCCGGCGGCGGTGCGCTGCACCTCCTGCAGAAGTCGGGCATCCCCGAGATCAAGGGCTTCGGAGGCTTCCCGATCTCGGGCCAGTTCCTCCGCACCGACAACCCCGAGCTGGTCGCCCGGCACAAGGCGAAGGTCTACGGCAAGGCCGCGGTCGGCGCGCCCCCGATGTCGGTGCCGCACCTCGATGCGCGCGTCGTCGACGGCGAGTCGTCCCTCCTCTTCGGCCCCTACGCGGGCTTCACGCCCAAGTTCCTGAAGCGGGGCTCGTGGCTCGACCTGCCCCTGTCGATCCGGCCGCACAACATCGGCCCGATGCTCGCGGTCGCCCGCGACAACCTCGACCTGATGAAATACCTGATCGGCGAGGTGCTCGCCGGCCGTGGCAAGAAGATGAAGGCCCTGCGCGAGTTCCTGCCCACCGCCCGCGACGAGGACTGGTACCTGATCACCGCCGGCCAGCGCGTCCAGGTGATGAAGAAGGACGAGAAGAAGGGCGGCGTGCTGCAGTTCGGCACCGAGGTCATCACCGGAGGGGACGGCACGATCGCCGGCCTGCTCGGCGCCTCGCCCGGAGCCTCGACCGCCGTGCCGATCATGCTCGACATCGTGCAGAAGTGCTTCCCCGACCGGATGAAGGCCTGGGAGCCGCGGATCCGCGCACTGGTGCCGAGCTACGGCTCGACGCTCAACGACGCGCCCGAGAAGGCCGAGCAGACGGTCACCGCGACCGCCGAGACGCTGGAGCTGTCCGCCTCGGTCTGACCGGGTGCGACCCGTTCGAACGTATGTTCTAATGGCTTCATGAGGTGGAGCGGGCAGTCGATCGGCACGGCCGACGAGGCCGCGCTGCCCGGGCTCGTCAAGCTCACCGACCTGGTGCGGACTGTGCGCACACCGGAGTTCGAGGGCATCACCTTCTACGAGGTGCTCGCGAAGTCGGCGCTCAACCGCGTGCACACCTCCTCGAAGATGCCGTTCGGCTGGAGCATCAACCCGATGCGCGGCTGCACCCACGCCTGCACCTACTGCTTCGCCCGGCCCACGCACGAGTACCTCGAGTTCGACGGCGGCAGCGACTTCGACTCGCAGATCGTCGTGAAGGTGAACGTCGCCGAGGTCCTCACCCGGGAGCTCGCGAAGCCGAGCTGGGAGCGGCACCCCGTGGCACTCGGCACCAACACCGATCCGTACCAGCGCGCCGAGGGCCGCTACCGGCTGATGCCGGGCATCATCGCCGCGCTCGCCGCCTCGGGCACCCCGATCTCGATCCTCACGAAGGGCTCGCTGCTGCGGCGAGACCTGCCGCTGCTCCGCGAGGCCGCCGAGCACGTCCCGGTCGACCTCGGAGTCTCGATCGCCGTCTACGACGAGGGCCTCCAGCGCTCCGTCGAGCCGGGTGCGCCGACCGCGGCGGCCAGGCTGGCGACGGTGACCGCGGCACGGGAGGCCGGCTTCGACTGCTCGGTGTTCCTCATGCCGATCCTGCCGTTCCTCACCGACACACGGGCGCACCTCGACGAGTCGCTCCGGGCCTGCCGCGAGGCGGGCGCCAGCACGATCATGTACTCGACCCTCTACCTCAAGCCCGGGGTGAAGGAGTGGTTCCTGCAGTGGCTCGGGCAGGAGCACCCCGAGCTGGTCGACAAGTACCGAGCGCTCTACCCGGGCCGCGACGCCTACGCGCCTCTCGAGTACCGGCGCTGGCTCTCCGCGCGCGTCCGCCCGCTGATGCGCGCGCACGGGCTCGAGCGCGGCGAGGAGGACCCGGCCACCGGCTCCGTCAAGTCCTCCGCCCTGAATTCGCTGGGGACGCTGCGGACCCTCGGCGGCGAGCGGCGCTCCCTCCAGCACGACGGGCTGCTGGTCGGGGAGCTCGGGCCGGAGCGCGCCGCGATCCTGCCCGGCGTCGGGCAGCCGACGCTGTTCTGAGCCGGGGGCGGGCCCGGCCGCGGCTAGGATCGTCCGCATGGTCACCCGCTCCGGTGAGCCCTCGGGCTCCTCCGCCCGGAGTGCCCGCGACGCGGCACCCCGTGCGGTCCGGCTCGGCCTGCTCGACCCGCGCGAGGACCTGCTCGCGGCGACGAGCGCGTGGATCCGCACCCACGCCCTGGACTTCGAGGTCGTCGTGGCCGCCTCCACCTGGCACGACCTGGTGACGAGCGATGTCTTCCCCACCCAGGTGGTCGTGATGGACGTCGAGCTGCGCGAGCCGATCTCGATCGAGGCGCGGATCCGGACCTGCCGGGCGGCGGGAGCCGCGGTCGTGGCGCTCTCCGCGAGCGAGGACGACGAGGTCCGCGAGCGCGCCCTGAAGGCCGGAGCCGTGCGGCACCTGGCGAAGTCGCGCTCGCTCGCCGAGGTGATGGAGCAGACCCGCGCCGCTCTCGAGATGCGCTCGGCCGACATCTCGTCCGCGCAGTGGCGGCCCCTGCCGTCCGGAGTCGCGGCGCAGCAGCGCCCGCGGCTCAGCACCGGCGAGCTGGAGGCGCTGCGCCTCTACGCATCCGGATCGAGCACCCCCGAGGTCGCCGCCAAGATGAACGTGCAGTTCGAGACAGCGAAGACCTACCTGCAGCGCGTGCGCCGCAAGTACGTCGCCGTCGGCAGGCCCGCGAGCCGCCGGGCCGACCTGATCCGCCGCGCCGGCGAGGACGGGTTCCTCCCGTGACCGGCCCCTGCTCACCCCGGGGGCCCCGCCTCCGGACCCGCCCCGAGGAGACCTGATGGCCAAGCTGTACTTCCGCTACGGAGCGATGAACAGCGGGAAGAGCACGTCGCTCCTGCAGGCCGCGCACAACTACGAGGAGCGCGGGCACCGGGTGCTGCTGGCCAAGCCGGCCGTCGACACGAAGGGCGAGGAGCTGATCGTGTCGCGGCTCGGCGTGACCCGTCCGGTGGACATCCTGTTCGAGCCCGACGGGGACCCGGTGGCCGTCTTCACCGCCGCCCGGGCCCGCGTGCTGGCCGAGTCGAAGCGCGACGTGAGTGCTCTGCTCGTCGACGAGGCGCAGTTCCTGCCGGAGTCGCACGTCGACGATCTGCTCCGGATCGCCATCCTCGAGAACGTGCCCGTCCTGGCGTACGGCATCCGCACGGACTTCCGCACCGCCGCGTTCCCGGGCAGCAGGCGACTCCTGGAGATCGCCCACAGCCTCGAGGAGCTGAAGACGATCTGCCGGTGCGGGCGCAAAGCGATCTTCAACGGGCGCGTCGTGGACGGCCGCTTCGTCTTCGACGGCGATCAGGTCGCGATCGACGGAACGGCGGTCACCTACGAGTCGCTGTGCGGCGCGTGCTACCTCCAGGAGAGCCGCGGCCGGCTCCGCGGCTGACCGGTCGAGCGTTCCTCACCGGTGCGACACCCCTCCGAAACGAGGAAGTGGGTAGCCTGACGACGTGACAACACCGGAAACGGAATTACGCCTTTCGAAGCAGCAGGAAAGGTCGGGGGAAACGATGACGGCGCAAGGGGCACCGCTGAGGCGTCGGCCGTCGTGGGAGCAGGACTACCGGCGACGGCTGCTCATCACGGACGTCGTCGCGATCGTCCTCTCCGTCTTCGGCACGCAGCTCTTCTGGTTCGACCTGAACCTGAACTCGGATCTGGGGTTCAAGAACCCCGCCGACATCGCGGTCAGCTACACCTGGGTGTCCGTCGCCCTGTCGGTCGGCTGGCTCCTCGCCCTCCAGGTCTTCGACACGCGCGACCGCCGGATCGTCGGCACCGGCTACGTCGAGTACCGCCGCGTCGTCGACGCCTCCATCTGGCTCTTCGGCATCGTCGCGATCATCGCCTACCTGCTCCAGATCCTGCTCGCGCGCGGCTACATCATCACGGCGTTCCCCGCCGGGATCGTGCTGATCTGCGTCGGCCGCCTGGTCTGGCGCTCCTGGCTCACCCGGCAGCGCCGGGCGGGCCGCTTCTCGAGCCAGGTCGTGCTCCTCGGCTCCCGCGCGAGCGTCCTGCACACCGCGCGCGAGCTGCGCCGCGGCACCGAGGCCGGCTACAAGCTCGTCGGCGCCGTCTCGACCTCGGTCGGCGGTGCGGACGCGCTGCGGAGCGAGCAGGAGCTCTCGGGCCTCGCGGTCCACGGGTTCACCGGGATCGACGGCGTCCGCGCCGTGATGGACGCCACCGGTGCCGACACGGTGGTCGTCACGAGCTCCGACGAGCTGGCGCCGCAGCGGATCCGCGAGCTGAGCTGGACGCTCGAGCCCGGGCGCGAGCACCTCGTCGTGGCGCCGAGCCTCACCGACATCGGCGGTCCGCGCATCCACACCCGCCCCGTCGCGGGCCTTCCGCTGATCCACGTCGAGACCCCGCGCTTCGACGGCCGCCAGCGGTTCGCCAAGCGCCTCTTCGACATCCTGGCGTCGACCATGCTGATCATCCTCAGCGCGCCGGTGCTCGTCGTCGTCGCCGTGCTGGTCAAGGTCACCAGCCCCGGGCCCGTGCTCTTCCGGCAGGAGCGCATCGGCCTGAACGGCGCGACCTTCGAGATGCTGAAGTTCCGCTCTATGGTCGTCGACGCGGAGGCGCGACTGGCGGCTCTCGCGTCGCAGCAGCGTGCAGAGGGGAACTCGATCCTCTTCAAGATGGCGAAGGACCCGCGCGTCACCCGGGTGGGTGCGATCCTCCGGCGCTTCAGCCTCGACGAGCTGCCCCAGTTCCTGAACGTCTTCCGCGGCGACATGTCCCTGATCGGCCCCCGCCCGCCGCTGGCCCGCGAGGTCGAGCAGTACGAGGAGCACGTGCACCGCCGCTTCCTGATGAAGCCGGGCATCACCGGGCTCTGGCAGGTCAGCGGACGCTCGAACCTCTCGTGGGAGGACACCGTCCGCCTCGACCTGTACTACGTCGAGAACTGGTCGATGACCGGCGACATCGTCATCCTCTTCAAGACCGCGCGCGCCGTCCTCGCCCGCGACGGGGCGTACTGATCGCCGGGGGGAGGGGCGCCGAGCCCCGCACCCTGTCCGTCTCGGTCCTCGAGACCCCGTTCCGCGTGGTCTTCGGACGCGGCGTCGGCGACGAGGACGCGGCGCGGATCGCCGACAGCTGGGCCGCGTGCGCGTCCGAGCCCGACGCGGGAGCACGCGACGTCCTCGCCGAGGTGGGGCACGATCCCTCCGTCCCGGTCGACGGCTCGCCCCGGGTCTCGAGCGCCACGCTCGCGCAGCTCGAGGAGTCCCTGACCTCGACCCTGACCCTCGAGGCGATCGGCGCCCGGCGCGCCGACCTGCTGATGCTCCACGCCTGCGGGATCTCCGACGAGTCCGGCCGCGTGCTGGCCTTCGTCGCCGCCTCCGGGACCGGCAAGACCACCATCGCGCGGACGCTCGGGTCCCGCTTCGGCTACGTCACCGACGAGACGGTCGGCGTGACCCCGGAGGGGCGCGTCCTGCCTTATCCCAAGCCGCTGTCGGTGAAGCCGCTGACCGGATCGGCGCCGAAGGCGCAGCTGGCCCCCGGGTCGCTCGCCCTCCGACCGGTCCCGGAGGCGCCCCTGCGGCTGGCGGGAGTCCTCCTGCTCGAGCGCCGCGACGGCGTCGGGACGCCCTTCCTCGAGCACGTCGACCCGGTCGACGCGATCGAGGACCTGGTGCCGCAGACCTCCTACCTCTCGGCCCGCCCGCGGCCGATCGCCGATCTCGTCCGCACCCTCTCGGCGCTGGGCGGCGTCCGGCGACTGGTCTACTCCGAGGCCGCGAGCGTGGTGCACCTGGTCGAGGAGGTCTTCGCGTCCCTCGGCGCCGAGGCCCCGTCCGCCTGGTCCGAGGTGGTCTCCGTGCAGCTCGACCCTGTGGGCGAGGCCCTGCCCGGCACCGTCCTGCGCACCCCTGCGGACGACGCTGTGGAGCTCGCCGACGGCCAGCTGCTCGTGTTCTGCGGCGGCACCCTCGTGCGCCTGTCCGGCATCGGCCCGACGATCTGGCGCCACGCCGGCCGGGGCTCCGATCTGCCCGGTCTCGTCGCCGCGGTGCTCGAGGAGGCGGGCCCGCCGCCCGCCGGCGTCGATGCGGAGGCGGTCGTCGAGTCGGCGGTCGTCGAGCTCGAGGGCCTCGGAGTGATCACGAGAGGGACTCCGCCGGAGCCCACCCCCGACGGGTGGCACGGTTGACGCGCCTGGCGCCGAGGGCGCGGAAGCGCTGTGTCAGAATTCGGAAGAACCCGTCTCCGGCGCCCGCCGCGTGATCCGTACCAGCGAAGGAAATCTGACTCTGTGGAACTTCGAGACGTCCTCCGGCTCCTGCGCGACCACTGGATCCCGATCGTCGCGGCGATCCTCCTCGGCACTCTCGTCGCCTTCGGCTGGTCGCTGACGCAGAAGCCGCGGTACGTCGCCGACTCGCAGGGCCTCGTCTCCGTCGCCACCACCGGTGCCGACGACAGCCAGGCGATCTACACGCAGCAGATCGCGCAGTCCGTCGCCAAGTCGAGCCTCGCCACGTACGTCCCGATCGCCACCTCGCGCGACGTGGCGCAGATCGCGATCGACAGCCTCGGCCTCGACGTCTCGCCCGCCACGCTGATCTCGGCGATCGCGGTGCAGGCCGACACGGTCGCCCCGGTGATGAAGGTCAGCGCTACCGCCTCCACCCCCGAGGGCGCGCAGAAGCTCGCCGATGCCTGGGTCGCGGCCATCGCCACCAAGGTGCAGCAGGTCAACCAGGAGACGGGCGTCGGCGACACGGTCTCCCTCACCGTCCTGCAGACCGCGGCGCTCCCGTCCTCGCCGGCGTTCCCGAACCTGCGCCTCGTCCTCGCGGTCGGCGCGCTCGCGGGCCTCGTCCTCGGTCTCGTCTACGCGTTCGTCCGCAACACGCTGGACCGGCGCATCCGCACCGCCGAGATGGTCGAGCGCCTGTTCGACCTCCCCGTGGTCGGCACCCTCCCCGTCGACAAGCGCCTCAGCGAGACCAACCGCATCGTCCCCGAGGCCGACACGACCGACTACATCAAGGCCGACGGCAAGCACGCACTCGCCGAGGCGCTGCGCGAGCTCCGCACGAACCTGCAGTTCATGAACATCGACAGCCCGCCGCGCATCATCGTCGTGACGAGCCCGCTGCCCTCGGACGGCAAGTCGACGGTGACCGCGAACCTCGCGGTGACGCTCGCCGCCTCCGGCCAGCGCACCGTCGTCGTCGACGGCGACCTCCGCAAGCCGACGGTCGCCAAGTCGTTCGGCCTCGTGCCCGGCGTCGGCCTGACCGACCTGCTGATCGGCAAGGCGGAGCTGCAGGACGTCCTGCAGCCGTGGGGCCCGTCCGGCAACCTCTGGGTGCTCGGAGCCGGGTCGATCCCGCCGAACCCGTCCGAGCTGCTCGGCTCCAACGGCATGGACATCCTCCTGCACGAGATCGCCCGCGAGGCCATCGTGATCGTCGATGCGCCGCCGCTCCTGCCCGTCACGGACGGCGCCATCCTCACCGCCCGCACCGACGGCGCGCTCGTGGTCATCTCCGCGGGCAGGACGACGACCGACGAGCTGGGCAAGGCGATCCAGAACCTCGAGCGGGTCAGCGGCCACACCCTCGGCGTGATCCTCAACCGCGTGCCCGCGCGCGGCCAGGTCGGCCGGGGCTACGGCTACTACTACACGAGCTACTACGGCTCCGAGCGATCGGGTGCCCGCCCGGACACGGCCGTCGAGCCCGAGCCCGCGTCGACCTCGGCCTGAGCGCCCCGCGATGATCTTCCCGGGAGACGACTCCGCCCGCCCCGCCCGCCGGAGCTGGCGACCGGACGAACCGGTCGCCGCCTCCGCCGCCCCCGTCTTCACCGTGCTCTCGGTCTGCACCGGCAACATCTGCCGGTCGCCGATGGCGGAGCAGCTGCTGCGCGCCGCACTCGCCGACGCGACATCACCCGCGGGAGGTCCGCTCTTCGCGTTCACGAGCGCCGGAGTGAGGACGCGCGACGGACTGCCGATGGACCCGGTCTCGGCCCGCTTCTCGGCTCAGCACGGGGGAGACCCGGCCGCGCACACGAGCGCGGTGCTCGGCGACGCGATCGTCGGCGACGCCGACCTCCTGCTCACGATGACGCGCGACCACCTGGTCGACGCCTCCCGGCGCTTTCCGTCGCTCCTCCTCCGCGGCTTCACGCTGCTCGAGTTCGCCCGCGTGCTGCCGTTCGTGCTGCGGGAGGTGCCGCTGCCGACGGTCGAGGACCCCGCCGCGCGGCTCCGCGCCGTCGTGCGGCTCGCCGCCGCCCACCGCGGGCGCGCCCCGCGGGGCGAGGGCGGCGACGACATCGAGGACCCGATCGGCCGCAGCGAGGCCGTGCACGAGCGCGTGGCGGCGCAGATCGCGGCGGCTGTCGCCGACGTCTCCCGTGATCTGAGAGCATTGGCGCGGCGGTAGTCGCGCGTCCGCGGGCGCGCTGACGCGTCGCCGCATCGCATCGCTCCTCCTCACCGTCGCGACCGCGACACGAACCCGCCACGATTCGGAGAACCCCTGTGAAGCTTTCTGTCATCGGCTGCGGCTACCTCGGTGCCGTCCACGCTGCCGCCATGGCCGAGCTCGGCCACGACGTCATCGGCATCGACGTCGACCAGAAGAAGATCGACGCCCTGGCCGCCGGCACCGCGCCGTTCTTCGAGCCCGGCCTCCCGGAGCTGCTGTCCTCCGGCGTTGCCTCCGGGCGCCTGCGCTTCTCGACCGACATGGCCGACGCCGCCGGTGCGGCCGTGCACTTCGTCGCCGTCGGCACCCCGCAGAAGCCGGGCGAGAACGCCGCGGACATGACCTACGTCGACTCGGCGATCGACGGTCTCCTGCCCTACCTCGAGGCGGACTCCCTCGTCGTCGGCAAGTCGACCGTCCCCGTCGGCACCGCCGCCCGCCTGGCCGACCGCATCGCCTCCTCCGGTGCGACCCTCGCCTGGAACCCAGAGTTCCTCCGCGAGGGCTTCGCCGTGAAGGACACGATCAGCCCCGACCGCCTCGTCTACGGCGTGCCCGCAGGTGAGGCCGGAGCAGCGGCGAAGGCGACCCTCGACGAGGTCTACGCGACGGCGCTCGCGGCCGAGACCCCGCTCGTGGTCACCGACTACGCCACCGCCGAGCTGGTGAAGGTCTCGGCCAACGCCTTCCTCGCGACCAAGATCTCGTTCATCAACGCGATCGCCGAGATCGCGGAGGTCACCGGCGCGGACGTCACGCAGCTCGCCGACGCGATCGGCTACGACGTGCGGATCGGCCGCCGCTTCCTGAACGCGGGCATCGGCTTCGGAGGCGGCTGCCTCCCGAAGGACATCCGCGCCTTCTCGGCCCGCGCCGACGAGCTCGGCGTCGGCGAGTCCGTCGCCTTCCTCAAGGAGGTCGACGCGATCAATCTGCGTCGCCGTCAGCGCGTCGTCGACCTCGTCACCGAGGGCCTGGGCGGCTCCGTCGAGGGCCGCCGCATCGCGGTGCTCGGTCTGGCGTTCAAGCCGGAGTCGGACGACATCCGCGACTCGCCGTCGCTCGACGTCGCCGCTCGCCTGCACGACCTCGGTGCGACCGTGGTCGCGACCGACCCCGAGGCGATCGAGAACTCGCGCCGCCGCTACCCCGAGATCACCTACACGACCGACGTCGACGAGGCGCTGGCCGGTGCCGACGCCGTGGTCGTCGTGACGGAGTGGAAGCAGTTCCGCGCCCTCGACCCCGCGGCCACGGCGGCGAAGGTGGCCAACACCTTCCTCGTCGACGGTCGCAACTGCCTCGACCCCGCCGCCTGGCGTGCGGCCGGCTGGGAGTACCGCGGCCTCGGCCGCTGACGCGGCGGAGCCGTCGTCTCAGCGGACGCGGCTCGGCTGGTCCGCCACGACGCCGGAGGTGCCGCGGAGGGGGATGTGCGCGAAGGCGTCGTCCCACTCCGCCGCCCTCCGGCGTCGTCGTGCGCGGACGACCATCCGGAGCAGGACGCCGGCGACCGCGCCGAGGAGGGCGCCGGAGGTGTTCATCACGACGTCGTCGACGGTGGCGAAGCGCGCCGAGAGGAAGAGCAGCTGGCCCGCCTCGATGAGCGAGCTCACGACGGCGCCGACGGCGACGGCGACCCACGCCCTCCGGAGCCGCAGGTTGAGGGCCAGGAGCAGCCCCAGGGGCACGAACAGGGCGATGTTGGCGGTCGACTCGATGAACGCGTAGTCGACCATCGGGAGGCCGTGCCGGGCGAACCAGGAGGTCACCCGGCCGAGATCCCCCCGCACTCCCGCATCGACGGGCGTCGGCCAGAAGGCGATCGCTGCGAGCGCGACCACGTAGGGCACGCCGATGGCGAGGGTGAGGCGGGTGAGCGACCGGGTCACGGTGCTCCTCTCGTCGGTCGTCGGGCGGGGGCGGCGACGACGGCGGAAGAACAGTCTCGCTCCAGGCTGCTGGGATCGGGCCGGGAGGCGCGGGGGAGTGGGCTGGAGGCACGCCCGTGCGCAGGACGCTTGGGACGCCGACAGGGGTGCTCGAGCCGGAGAGCGCGGGGCGGTGATCGCGCCGGCTCCGTCGTCGACCAGGCTCCGGCCCGGGCGAGCATCCGCCTGCGGGCGAGCCCCGCCACAGCAGAATTCCGAGAACGCCCCGGGAACGACGAAGCCCGGCCGGATCATCGATCCTGGCCGGGCTTCTCACCGGTCGGGGTAGCGGGATTCGAACCCACGACCTCCTCGTCCCGAACGAGGCGCGCTACCAAGCTGCGCCACACCCCGGTGTGCTCATCACGGAGAACCGCTCACGAGCCTCGACAATAGTAGCCGATTTCCGGACCGCCGTCGGACACCCCTCGTCAGGCCGACGGAGTGAGCGTGACGAGGGTCACCTCGGGCCGGCAGGCGAAGCGCACCGGTGCGTAGATCGAGGTGCCGACTCCGGCGGACACGTTGAGGTACGAGCTGCGCAGTCCGTTGTCCCACGTCGTCGAGCCGGCGACCTTGTCGCGCGGGATGTCGCAGTTGGTGACGAGGGCGCCGAAGCCCGGGACGCAGACCTGCCCGCCGTGCGTGTGCCCGGCGAGGATCACCTCGGCGCCGCGGGCGACGAAGTCGTCGAGGATGCGCTGGTAGGGCGCGTGCGCCACGCCGATGCTGACCCCGGCCGGTCCGTCCTCCGCGCCGCGCAGCTCGTCCACGGCTCCGGCGACGAGGTCGATGCGGTCGAGGCCGATGTGCGGGTCGTCGACGCCGAAGAACTCGATGCGCGTCCCCTTCACCGTGATGCTCTCGGCGCGGTTGTTGAGGTCCACCCAGCCGAGCCCGTCCGAGAAGAAGCCGGTCAGCCCGTCGGTGTCGAGATCTGCCTCGTGCTGCTTGGGGTTCTTGGAGGGGCCGACGAAGTAGCGGAGCGGGTTCTTGATCCGAGGGCCGAAGTAGTCGTTGGATCCGTTGACGAAGGCGCCGGGGATCCCGGCGAAGGGCTCCAGGGCCCGGCGGATGCCGAGCACGCCGTCGCGGTGGCCGAGGTTGTCGCCGGTGTCGACCACGACGTCGGGCGCCAGGGCGAGGAGCGAGCGGATCCACTCCTGCTTCTTCGTCTGCCACGGGGCCATGTGCAGGTCCGACACGTGCAGGACGCGGATCGGCTCGGAACCGGCGGGCAGCACCGGGAACGACGTGCGCCGGACGGTGAACAACGTCCGCTCGACGCCGATGCCCCAGGCCGCGGCGACGGCTCCGGCCGCGGCGACGGTCGCGAGGGCGGTGGTGAGGGGGCGACGGGTGCGTCCGGTCATGGGTCCTTCTCTCGCACGTCGGCCGCGAGCGCGGCCGCGTTCATTCTGCCGGACGCTCCCTCGGGAGCAGCCGGGGGTGCGGGGCTCAGCCCGCGCGGGGCGGGGCGCCCGGTCCGGCGCTGATCTGCAGGGTGATCTCCGCGCCCCGGGAGACGCGCGACCCGGCGGGCGGGTTCGTCTGCGCGACCGTCCCTGCCGGGCGGTCGGAGGGGACCGGAGAAGTGTCGACGCGGACCGTGAAGCCGACGGAGCGCAGGCGTGAGGCCGCCGCAGAGGGGCTCTGGCCGGTGACCTGGGGCACGGCCTCCTGCGGAGCGTCGACGAGCGAGCGGACCGGAGCCGGGAACGCCGTCCCGCCGTACTTAGCGTCGGCGACGCGCATGATGCGCGGCCAGATCTGGTGGCGCACCTGACCGGCGTTCACCCGGTTGAGACTGAATCCGCGCATGGAGGTGAAGCCGGTCACGTTGCCGACCCAGGTGGCGGTGGCGACCTCGGTGCTCGCGCCGACCATCCACGTGTGCAGCGCGTCGTCCGTGGTGCCGGTCTTGCCGATGTGCGGCACCCCGGTGCGGGGGTTGGAGGGGGCGCCGGTGCCGCCCGTCACCACCTGCTGCAGGGCGTAGCCGGCGGTCGCGGCCACCTCCTCGGACATCCCCTGGCTGCACTCGGAGGCGGGCGGCGCGACGTCCGCGCCCGTGCGGTCGACGATCCGGTCGATCGCGATGGGCGTGCAGACGGTGCCCTTGTTCGCGAAGCCGGCGAAGGCCGTGGCCATCGTGAGCGGAGCGATCTCGTTGGTGCCGAGGATGGTCGGCGCGAGCTTCTGCAGCTCGGTCCCGTCGGCACGGTGCACGCCCATCGCCAGCGCCGTGTTGCGAATGCCGCAGAGGTCCAGCTGCTGGGCCATGGCGGCGAACGAGGTGTTGATCGAGCCGGTCGTCGCCTGCAGGGCCGTGGTCACTCCTCCGTTGCCGCCCTCGTCGTTCCCGGGGTTCCAGGACTCGCCGTAGTAGACGCCGTCGGGCTCGCAGCTGTCACGGAAGGTCGTGTAGGCGCGGCGGGTGCCGTCGACGCTCTCGCCGAGCGAGTGCCCCTCCTGCAGCCACTCCGCGAGGGTGAACACCTTGTAGGTCGAGCCGACCTGGAATCCCGAGGAGCCGCCGTACCCGAAGTCGGTGTTGTAGTTGACGCTCGTGTAGTTGGGGCCCGTCAGGTCCGGATCGTTGGAGTAGTCCTTGTTCTGGGTCATCGCGAGGATGCGGCCGGTGCCGACCTCGACCGAGACGCTCGCGCTGCCGATGTTCACGTTCGCCATCGACTTGGGCACCCAGTCGTCGGTGGCCGAGACGGCGGCCTGCTGCAGGTCGGAGTCGAGGGTCGTGTAGATCCGGTAGCCGCCGCGCTTGAAGGTGGCGTCGCGCTCGTCCTGGCTCGCACCGAACGCGTCGTCGTTCTTGATGACCCAGGTGACGTAGTCGCAGAAGAAGGCCGCGACTCCGGCCGTCTGGCAGCCGGTGCTCGGCTCGGTGATGTCCGGCGTCACGGGCTCGGCGACGGCCGCCTGCGCCTGCTCGGACGTCACCTTCGACTCGAGGTCCATGCGGATGACGATGTAGTCGCGCCGGTCCCGGGTCTGCGGGTAGCCCTCCGCGGCGGGGTTCGCCGGGTCGCCGGGCCGGTCGAAGCGGAACTTCTCGGGGTTGTTCACGATCGCGACGAGCGCGGCGGACTGCGCGAGCGAGAGGTCCTTCGCGCTCACTCCGAAGTAGTAGCGGGCGGCCGCCTCGACGCCGTAGACGGTGCCGCCGAACAGGGCGATGTTGAGGTAGCCCAGCAGGATGTCGTTCTTCGGGTACTCCTTCTCGAGCCCGATGGCGAGCCGCATCTCGGCGACCTTGCGCTCCGGAGTGGTCTCCGTGGCCTCGCGGTAGGCCGCGTCGCGCTCGATCGGATCGCTGAGCGCCTCCGCCTTCTGCACGAGCACGTTCTTGACGTACTGCTGCGTGATGGAGGAGCCGCCCTGGACGTCCCCGCCCATGGCCGTCGTCGCGGCCGCGCGGACGGTGCCGAGCAGATCGATGCCGCCGTGCTCGTAGAAGCGGGGGTCCTCGGAGGCGACCACGGCGTCCTTCACGAACGGCGAGATCTCGTCCCAGCCCACCTCGACGCGGTTCTGGGCGTAGAAGGAGGCGAGCAGCACGTCGCCGCCGGAGGAGTCCTTCGCGTACACGTCGCTCTTCTCGGCGAGCGTGCCGATCTCGAGGTACTCGGGGAGGTTGTCGAACATCTCCACCGTGTTGCCGGCGGCCATGCCGCTCAGCGCGATCGCCGGCGTCACCGAGGCGGCCACCAGGACTCCCGCGACGACGCTCATGGCGACGATGCCGATCAGACCGCCGACGGCGCCCCCGATGGTCTTCACGACTCTGGTCCCGCCCTGCCCCGACATAGAATCAGCGTAGTCGCCGCGCTCGGACGAGCCGCGGCGCTCATCCCGCCGACGCGCGGCGCTCAGCAGTCGTCCCGCACCGGCCGCACCCGAGGAGAGCCATGTCCGTCCCGCGCTGGGAGTACATCACCACCCCGCTGATGATCCACAACACCACGGCGATCCTGAACACCTGGGGATCCGAGGGCTGGGAGCTGGTCCAGATCGTGACCGGTCCCGAGGGCGGCCTCGTCGCGTACCTCAAGCGCCCCGTCGCCGAGGCCGGCGCGTGATCGCCGAGCGCCTCGCGGAGCTCGGCGTCGAGCTGCCGGCGGTCGCGGTCCCCGCCGGCGCCTACGTCCCCGCCGTCGTGCACGGCGGCCTCGTCTACACGGCGGGGCAGATCCCCTTCGTCGACGGCGCTCTGCCGCTGGTCGGCAAGGTCGGCGACGAGGTGTCGCCCGAGCAGGCGAAGGAGCTGGCCCGCACCTGCGCCCTCAACGCGCTCGCGGCCGTCGCCGACGCGATCGGATCGCTCGACCGGGTGACGCGGATCGTGAAGCTCACCGGCTTCGTCGCGTCCGCCTCCGGCTTCACCGGGCAGCCCGGCGTGATCAACGGCGCCTCGGAGCTGCTCGGCGACGTGTTCGGCGAGCCCGGCCGTCACGCGCGCTCGGCCGTCGGGGTGGCGGAGCTGCCCCTCGGCGCTCCCGTCGAGGTCGAGCTGATCGTCGCCTTCGACTGACGCACCGCCCCCTCCGGCCCACGCGGCGGGAGGGGGCGGCGCCCGGTCAGTCCGCGGCGATCGCGGAGGAGATCACCGCCATCACCTGCGTGTCCGCGAGCGTCGTCGTGTCGCCCACGGCACGTCCCTCCGCCACGTCGCGCAGCAGCCGGCGCATGATCTTCCCCGAGCGGGTCTTGGGCAGCTCCTGCACCACGAAGATCCGCTTCGGGCGGGCGATCGCGCCGATGTGCTCGGCGACGTGCGCCTTCAGGGTGGCCTCGAGCTCGTCGTGTCCGTGGGCCAGCGCCTCGGCCTGGCTCGCCTTCGCGATCACGAACGCGACCACGGCCTGGCCGGTGGTCTCGTCCGCGGCTCCCACGACGGCCGCCTCGGCGACGACCGGGTGCGAGACGAGGGCCGACTCGATCTCGGCCGTCGAGAGGCGATGGCCGGAGACGTTCATCACGTCGTCCACTCTCCCCAGGAGCCAGAGGTCGCCGTCCTGGTCGCGACGCGCTCCGTCACCCGCGAAGTAGCGGTCGCCGAACTTCGACCAGTAGGTCTCGACGTAGCGCTCCGGGTCGCCCCAGATGCCGCGCAGCATCGCCGGCCAGGGCTCGGTGATCACGAGCAGTCCGCCCTCGTCGGCGCCGACCGGCGTCCCGGAGTCGTCGACCACGTCGATCGAGACCCCCGGCAGAGCTACCTGCGCGGACCCGGGCTTGAGAGTCGTCACCCCGGGCAGGGGGGACACCATCATCGCGCCGGTCTCGGTCTGCCACCACGTGTCGACGATGGGGGTGCGGCCGCCGCCGATGACGTCGCGGTACCAGACCCACGCCTCCGGGTTGATCGGCTCGCCGACCGATCCGAGCAGGCGCAGGCTCGAGAGGTCGAAGCGCTGCGGGATCTGCCGGCCGAGCTTCATGAAGGAGCGGATCGCCGTGGGCGCCGCGTAGAGGATCGTCACGCCGTGCTTCTCGACGATCTCCCACCAGCGGCCGGGATGCGGGCTGTCCGGAGTGCCCTCGTACATCACCTGGGTGGCGCCGTTGGCGAGCGGGCCGTAGACGACGTAGCTGTGCCCGGTGATCCAGCCCACGTCCGCGGTCGACCAGTAGACGTCCGACTCGGGGTGCAGGTCGAAGACCGCGCGGTGCGTGAAGGCGACCTGGGTGAGGTACCCGCCGCTGGTGTGCAGGATGCCCTTGGGCTTCCCGGTCGTGCCGCTGGTGTAGAGGATGAAGAGGGGCTGCTCGGCGGGGAACGGCTTGGCGACGTGGTCGGCGTCGACCGCCACGATCTCCTCGTGCCACCAGAGGTCGCGCCCCTCGTGCCAGGCGACCTCGTTGCCTCCGCGGCGCACGACCAGGACGTGCTGGACGCTGGACTCGCCGCCGAGGGCGAGCGCGGCGTCGACCGCCGGCTTCAGGGGCGAGACGGCGCCCTTGCGCCAGCCGCCGTCGGCGGTGATGACGAGTGTCGCCTCCGCGTCGTCGATGCGCGCGCGGAGGCTCTCGGCGCTGAAGCCGCCGAAGACGACGGAGTGGACCGCCCCCAGCCGGGCGACGGCGAGCATCGCGATGACCGCCTCCGGGATCATGGGCAGGTAGATCGCGACGCGGTCGCCGGCGCGGACGCCGAGGCTCGTGAGCAGGTTCGCGGCGCGCTTCACCTCGGCGGTGAGCTCGGCGTAGGTGATCGAGCGGGAGTCGCCGGGCTCGCCCTCCCAGTGCAGGGCGACGCGGTCGCCGTGGCCGGCCAGAACGTGGCGGTCGAGGCAGTTGTAGGCCACGTTCAGCTCACCGTCGTCGAACCACTTCGCGAACGGGGGCTCGCTCCAGTCGAGGGTGCGCGTGAACGGTCGGTGCCAGTGCAGGAGCTCGCGGCTCCGGTCGGCCCAGAAGGCGAGGCGGTCGGCCGCGGCCTCGTCGTAGAGCGCGGCGGTCGCGACCGCTCCGGCGGCGAGATCGGCCGGCGGCGGGAACCGGCGGGTCTCGTGGAGGAGGTTGTCGATGGCGTTCCGGTCGGCGGCCGGGGCGTCGGGGGGAGTGGACATCTGCGATTCGCTCCTTCGCGAGTGAGACGTTCGCCGGCCCGCGCGGTCGGCGTCGCACCACCGTAGCGCCCGCCTCCAGCGCGGGTCGCCGAGCGCAGCAAGCTGGGTGCGGGGCGGGTGTCGGATAAGAGTCCGCAGAGAACAGGATCCGGGCTTGGCGAATCGCGATCCGTCCCCTACAGTTGCATACGGCCGAATGAACTTCGGCCCAGCGGCGCAAGTGATTCCCCCCAATCCAGCGCCGCCGAGGCGGCACCTGTTCCCCCCAATGGGTGCCGCCCCCTTCTTCCCGCCGGATCCGGCGGAGGGACGCCCCCGCTCGAGCCCTGCTCGCGGGGGCGTTTCCGCGTTGCCGGGACGTCTCCTCGACGACTGGGCTTCTCTGCGCCGTGGGGCCCCTCCTCGGAGCGGCTCCCTGCCGAGAGCCCCGGGCCGCCCCTGCGCGCGTCCGGCCCGGGTCGTTCCTCCACAGGCGCCGACGCGGGCGTCTCTCCTCCGATCGGGCAGGGAGCGCCCCGGCGCGCGGAACGGGCTCATAGCGTGCCGGGATGACCCGCGACTTCGTCCCCCTCGTCCCCGCCGAGCACCGCCGCGACCCGCTGCCGGTGCGGCCCGCCGCCGCCGGTCTCGGGCTGCTCGCGCCGCACGCCGCGGACCCCGCGGTGACCGACCTCTTCGTGAACGGCGGCGCGGGCCTCTGGATCGACCGGGGCGGTGGTGCGGAGCGGGTTCCGGAGTGGACGCTCGACGCCGCCGGAGCACGGCGGCTGGCCGTCGCGCTGGTCGCGGCCGGTGGACGGCACGTCGACGAGGCGAGCCCGTGCGTGGACGTCAGGCTCCGCCACGGGGTCCGCGTGCACGTCGTGCTGCCGCCGGTGGCGACCGGGGGAGCGCTCGTGTCGGTGCGGGTGCCGCGGTCGGACTCCTGGACGCTCGGGGAGCTGCAGGCGGCCGGGATGCTGGACGACGACGGAGTGCGGCTTCTGCGCCGGGCGGTCCGCGAGCGGTGGAACCTGCTGATCACGGGAGCGGGCGGATCGGGGAAGACCACCCTGCTCGGCGCCCTGCTCGGGTGCGCGGCGCCGACCGAGCGGATCGTGGCCATCGAGGACGTCGGCGAGCTCCGGCCCGCGCATCCGCACGTCGTCTCGCTCGAGGCGCGGCAGCCCAACCTCGAGGGCGCCGGTGCCGTGGGCCTGGACCGGCTCGTGCGGGAGGCGCTGCGGATGCGTCCGGACCGCCTGGTCCTCGGCGAGTGCCGCGGCGTCGAGCTGCGCGAGCTGCTGTCCGCGCTGAACACCGGGCACGACGGCGGTGCGGGGACCCTCCACGCGAACTCCCTCGAGGACGTGCCCGCGCGTCTCGAGGCGCTCGGGGTCCTCGCAGGGCTCGGGCCCGAGGCGATCGCCCGCCAGACGGTCAGCGCGATCGACCTGGTGCTCCACCTCGAGCGCCGCGCCGGGCGGCGGCGGCTGGCGGCATTCGGGACGTTCGCGCTCGACGCGGCCGGCCGCCTGCGGGTCGAGGACGGGTCGCTACCGAGCGCCTCGAGGTCGAGCGCGTGACGGGCCGCGACGGGCTGGACGAGGTCGCGGCCGTCGTGCACCGACTGGCCGTCCTCCTCGCGGCGGGAGTGGCTCCCGCGTCGGCCCTCGGGCATCTCGCGGGGGCGGAAGGGGCGGACAGCGGGGACGCGCGGCGGCGGCGACTGCTCCGGGCGGTGTCGGAGGAGGCCGGCCGCGGGGGCGACGTGACGGAGGCGCTGCTGCGCGGGACGCCGGTTTCGCGGCGGAGCTGCTCGGAGCGGAAGCGGCCGCGACGGCGAGCGCCGGACACCGGTGAGGCGACCGCGTGGGCGGCGCTGGCCGCCGCGTGGCGGGTGGCCGCCGACTCCGGCGCGCCGGTCGCCGCCGCTCTCGGCGAGCTGGCGGAGTCCCTGCGCGAGCTGGCGCGCGCCCGCCGGGACATCGAGGTGGCTCTGGCCGGTCCCTCCGCCACCGGGAGGGTCGTGAGCGCGCTGCCGCTGGCGGCGCTGGGTCTGGGGGCGCTGCTGGGCTTCGACGTGGTCGGCGTGCTCCTCGGAACGGTGCCCGGTGCGGTCTGCCTGGTCGGGGGAGCCGGGTTGATGGCGGCCGCGCACGCGTGGTCGCGGCGCCTCGTCCGAAGCGCGGCCCCGGCCGATCCGGCGCCCGGGCTCGCGCTCGACCTCCTCTCGGTGGCGCTGGCCGGTGGCGGCTCGATCGAGTCGTCGCGCGCCCGGGTCGTGGCGGCGCTCGCCGAGTGCGGGCTCGACTCGGGCGAGCGCGTGCTCTCCGACGCGGACCCGGTGCTCGCCCTCTCCGCGGCGGCGGGCGTGCCGGCCGGACGCCTGCTCCGGAGCGAGGCGGCTCTGGTCCGGGCACGGGCGTCCTCCGGGGCGCGGGAGCGAGCCGCTCGGCTCGGCGTGACCCTGATGCTGCCGCTCGGAGTCTGCGTGCTGCCGGCGTTCCTGCTGCTCGGAGTGGCTCCGATGGTCGTCTCGGTGCTGCTCTCGACGTTCTCGGTGGCGGCGTGATTCGGTCGACCGCTCCTCCACAGGGGCGGGATCGGGAGGCGTCTCCACGGATCCACCGGAGGGTCGATCGGTGGGATCGGGAGTCCGCGATCCTCGGAGGAGGGGCACGGAGCGGGGCGGAACGGAGCAGGACACATGAGCAGTGACACGGCGATCAGCGGCGGGGAAGTCTCCCGGAGTCGAGGACTCGGTAGGAGGAGGGATGCGGGAAGTGGTGTGGCCGGAACGAGCCGGGGCTCGAGGAGCGGCGGAGGTGCGGCGTCCGACGTCTCCGCGGGGCGCGTCGAGTGGCGCCGACCCGGGTGGGGAGGTCTCGGCGCTCTGGGCGACGAGGAGGGGTCGGCGACGGCGGAGTACGCGATCGCGACGATGGCCGCGGTCGGCTTCGCCGGGCTGCTCGTGGTCATCCTCAAGGGCGACGAGGTGCGGAGCATCCTGACCGACCTGGTGACCCGAGCGCTCACCGCGGCGGGATGAGAGGCCTTCCGCTGCTGCGCGGGCGGCTCGTCCAGGAGGAGGGCTCGGCCACTGCCGAGCTCGCGCTCGTGCTCCCGGCGGTGGTCGCAGTACTGGCGCTGTGCCTGGGGTCGGTGGCGGCCTCGGCGCAGTACGTCCGGCTCGTCGACGCGGCCGCCGACGCGGCCCGGTCCGCGGCCCGGGGCGACGACCCCCGCACGCCGCTCGCCCGGGTGGCGGGGGCGTCGCTCACGGCGGGGGAGCAGGACGGACTGGTCTGCGTCGACGTCGCGGCCCGGCTGCGCCCGCTCCCGGCGGTGTCGCTCCCGGTCTCGGTCCGGTCCTGCGCGCTGGGCGGAGGCGGATGATCCGCCGGCTCCCCGGGGCTGTCCGCGACCGGGAGGAGGGATCGGCCGCGGTCGTGGCGATCGGAGTCGTCGCGGGCACGATCCTGGTGACGGCCGCCGTGCTCGCCGGCTGCGCAGGAGTCGTCGGGCACCAGCGAGCGGTCGCCGCCGCGGACGCCTCGTCCCTGGCAGCGGCCGACGTCGCCTCCGGCCTGCTGGCCGGGGATCCGTGCGGACGTGCCGCCGCCGTGGCCCGCGCGAACGGCGCCGAGCTCGTCCTCTGCGACGTCGACGGGGGCGTCGCGAGAACGGAGGCGGCCGTCGCCGCGGGTCCGCTCTCCCTCACGGCGCGGTCGAGGGCCGGCCCGCCGCCCTGAGGGCGGAGGCAGCAGCGGGCGTCGTCCGGACCGAGGTCCGGACGACGCCGCGGGAGCGCGTCAGTCGGAGGAGAGTCGCTGGTACCGGTACGCGGCGGCGGTCGGCAGGGCGCCCGCGCCCTCGTCGTGCTCGAGGCCCCCGGCGAGGAGGTAGATGTAGCGGGAGCCCGCCCTCGCCCCGGGGATCTCGAGGCGTGCGGCGGGGGCCTGATCGTCGCCGTATCCCCGGCGGAGGGTCTTGCCCTCCAGCGGTCCGTCGAGGAGCTTGGCCGTGTAGGCGGAAGTCGTGGTGGTGTGCGTCGTTGCCATGCCTCATCATGCGCCGATCGGCGCCGCGCGTCACCCCCGCCGACGGCAGGCCGGGCAGGCGGCTCCGAGGCCGTGTCCAGCGTCCTCCCGAGGTCCCCGTGTCCTCGGGAGGGGGCAGGACGTCCGGGGTCAGTGTGTATGGTGTGCCTGTCGGGCGCCCCCGCCGACGGGGACGCGTCGCCGTTCCCCGCACCACGTCGCCGCGCACCGTCTCCCCGCAGCAGGGGACGTCGGACCACTGGTCGTCCGACCCGACAGCACCAATCGAGGAGAACTGTGTCCGGCACGAAGAAGCTGGTGATCGTCGAGTCGCCGGCGAAAGCCAAGACCATCGCCCAGTACCTGGGCGACGGCTACGAGGTGCTCGCCTCCGTCGGGCACATCCGCGACCTCATCGAGCCGAAGAACCTCCCCCCGGAGCTGAAGAAGGGCCCGCTGGGCAAGTTCTCCGTCGACGTCGACAACGGCTTCGAGCCCTACTACGTCGTCTCCGACCAGAAGAAGAAGACGGTCGCCGACCTCAAGCGCGCGCTGAAGAACGCCGACGAGCTCTACCTCGCCACTGATGAGGACCGCGAGGGCGAGGCCATCGCGTGGCACCTCCTCGAGGAGCTCAAGCCCAAGGTCCCCGTGCACCGCATGGTCTTCCACGAGATCACGAAGGACGCGATCCAGAAGGCGCGCGACAACACCCGGGACATCGACACCTCCCTGGTCGACGCCCAGGAGACCCGCCGCATCCTCGACCGCCTCTACGGCTACGAGATCTCGCCCGTGCTGTGGCGCAAGGTCGGCCCCGGGCTCTCGGCCGGTCGGGTGCAGTCGGCCGCGACCCGCCTGGTGGTCGACCGCGAGCGGGAGCGCCTGGCGTTCGTGTCGGCGAGCTACTGGGACCTCGCCACCGTGCTCGCACCCGAGTCGGACGCCGCGGCGGGCTTCGACGCCCGCCTGGCGCGGCTCGACGGCAAGCGGATCGGAAGCGGCCGCGACTTCGACGACCGCGGTCAGCTGAAGGGCGACGTCACCGTCCTCGACGAGTCCACCGCCGGTGCCCTCGCCGAGGCGCTGCGCGACCCCGCCACCACGGTCCGGGTCTCGAACCTCGAGTCCAAGCCGTACTCGCGCCGCCCCGCCGCCCCGTTCACCACGTCCACGCTCCAGCAGGAGGCGGCGCGCAAGCTCCGCTTCTCGGCGCGCCAGACGATGAGCGTCGCGCAGTCGCTCTACGAGAACGGCTTCATCACCTACATGAGGACCGACTCGCCCGGGCTCTCGCAGCAGGCGCTGAACGCCGCACGCACTCAGGCCGCGTCCCTCTACGGAGCCGAGACCGTCCCGGACAAGCCCCGCCTGTACTCCGGCAAGAACAAGAACGCGCAGGAGGCGCACGAGGCCATCCGGCCCGCGGGCGAGACCTTCCGCACCCCGGACCAGCTCTCGGGCACCCTCCGCGGCAACGACCTCCGCCTCTACGAGCTCATCTGGAAGCGCACCGTCGCCTCGCAGATGGCCGACGCCAAGGGCTCGACCGCCACCGTGACGCTGCTCGCCGAGCCGGCCGGCGACGTCGCGAAGACCGCCGAGTTCACCGCCTCCGGAACCGTCATCACCTTCCGCGGATTCCTGCTCGCCTACGAGGAGGGGCGCGACGAGGAGCGTCACGGCGCCCGCGACGAGAAGGACGCCAAGCTGCCGGTGCTCGAGGTCGGCCAGAGCCTGGTCGTCGCCGAGGTCGAGGCCAAGGGCCACGAGACCTCGCCGCCCCCGCGCTACACGGAGGCGAGCCTGGTCAAGGCGCTCGAGGAGCTCGGCATCGGCCGGCCCTCGACCTACGCGTCGATCATCTCCACCATCGTCGACCGCGGCTACGTCACTCCGCGCGGGACCGCCCTCGTGCCCAACTGGATCGCCTTCTCGGTGGTCCGGCTGCTCGAGGACTTCTTCTCCGACCTGGTGGAGTACGACTTCACCGCCGAGATGGAGGGCGACCTCGACCGCATCGCCGGCGGCGAGGAGGACCGCGTCGCCTGGCTCAACCGCTTCTACTTCGGCGGAGGCACGCACCCCGGGCTCCGACACGTCGTGGACAACCTCGGCGAGATCGATGCGAAGAGCATCAACTCCGTCCGGATCACGGACGACATCACCCTGCGCATCGGCAAGTACGGCCCCTACCTCGAGGTGGCCCAGGAGGAGGGGCAGGAGACGCCGCGTCGCGTCAACCTGCCGCTCGAGCTGGCTCCCGACGAGCTCACGCCCGCCAAGGCGCAGGAGCTCGTCGACGCCCCGGTGCAGACCGACCGCGTGCTGGGAAGCAACCCCGACTCGGGCAAGACCGTCGTCGTCAAGGACGGGCGCTTCGGCCCCTACGTGACCGAGGTCGATCCGGAGCCGGAGACCGCGGCGGATCCCGCCACCGGGGAAGTCGTCGAGCCCGCGCCCGCGAAGCGCGGCGCGAAGAAGCCCGCTGTCGTGAAGCCGCGCACCTCCTCCCTCTTCAAGTCCATGGACGTCGCGTCGATCGACCTGGCGACGGCGCTGCGCCTGCTCGACCTGCCGCGCACGGTCGGCGACGACCCCGAGAGCGGCGAGCCGATCACGGCTCAGAACGGCCGGTACGGCCCGTACATCAAGAAGGGCACCGACAGCCGGTCGCTCACCAGCGAGGACCAGATCTTCGAGGTCGACCTGCCGACGGCGCTCGAGATCTTCGCCCAGCCGAAGTACGGGGCGCGACGCGCGTCGAGCGCGCTGAAGGAGTTCGAGGCGGACCCCGTCAGCGGCAAGCCGATCCGGATCCGCGACGGACGCTTCGGCGCCTACGTGACCGACGGCGAGACCAACGTCACGATCTCCAAGGGCCTCACGATCGAGGAGATCGACTTCGAGCAGGCGGTCCAGATGCTCGCCGACAAGCGCGCGAAGGGCCCGGCCAAGAAGGCTCCGGCCAAGCGCGCGCCGGCCAAGAAGCCCGCGGCGAAGACCACGGCGGCCAAGACGACAGCGGCCAAGACGACGGCGGCTAAGACGACGGCGGCCAAGACGACCGCGGCCAAGACGGCCGCGGCCGCCAAGAAGACGACCGCAGCGAAGAAGCCCGCCGCGCCCCGCGCCACCTCCGCGAGCCGCGCGGCCGCGGCGGCCGCCGCCGAGACGTCGGACGCGACCGAGTCGTGACCGGGCTGTTCGTCACCCTCGAGGGCGGGGACGGCGCGGGCAAGACCACGCAGGCCCGGCTGCTCGAGGAGTGGCTGGGCACGCGGGGCGAGACCGTCGTCCGCACCCGCGAGCCCGGGGGCACCGAGGTGGGCCTGCAGATCCGCGAGATCGTCCTGCACCACCGCGGCGAGATCGATCCGCGGGCCGAGGCCCTGCTCTACGCGGCGGACCGCGCCCAGCACATCGGGACGCTCGTGCGACCGGCGCTCGAGCGGGGCGAGGTCGTCGTGCAGGACCGCTACATCGACTCCTCCGTCGCCTACCAGGGAGCCGGGCGGGTCCTCGACGCCGTCGAGGTCCGGCGGCTCTCGGAGTGGGCCACCCACGACCTGAGGCCAGACCTCACCGTCCTGCTCGACCTCGACCCCGCCGTCGCGCGGGGCCGGCTCGACGCGGCCCGCACCCGCTTCGACCGGCTGGAGGCCGAGAAGGCGGAGTTCCACGGGCGCGTGCGCGAGGCGTTTCTGGCGATCGCCGAGACGGACGCCGAGCGCTTCCTCGTCGTGGACGCCGCTCTCCCCGTCGAGGAGATCGCGGCCGCGGTGCGGGAGCGGGTCGCCGCGCTCCTCGACGGTGCGTCGGCTGTCGGTGCTCGCGGTTAGCCTGGTGGCATGACCGTCTGGAGCCAGCTCGTCGGGCAGGAGCACGCCATCGGCGCCCTGCAGGACGCCTCGACGCCCCGGGACGACCGTGGCCGGGAGTCGTCGTCGATGACGCACTCCTGGCTCATCACCGGCCCTCCCGGGTCCGGCCGCTCGAACCTCGCCTACGCGTTCGCCTCCGCACTGCTCTGCCGCCACGGCGGCTGCGGGGAGTGCCCCGACTGCCGCCAGGTCGCCGCCCGCTCCCATCCCGACCTCGCCGTGCTGACCACCGAGCGCGTGATCATCTCGATCGACGAGGTGCGGCGGCTGGTCAGCAGCTCGCAGTACTCGCCCTCGGTGTCGCGCTACCGCGTCATGGTCATCGAGGACGCCGACCGGATGAGCGAGCGCACGTCCAACGTGCTGCTGAAGGCGCTCGAAGAGCCGCCGGAGCGCACGGTCTGGATCCTGTGCGCCCCGAGCGAGGCCGATCTGCTCCCCACCATCCGCTCCCGCGTCCGCTCCGTGCGGCTCCGCGTGCCGAGCATCGAGGACGTCGCCGGTCTCCTCGAGCGCCGCGACGGGGTCGACCCCGAGACCGCCGAGCGCGCCGCCCGCCAGGCTCAGAGCCACATCGGGATGGCGCACCGCCTGGCGACCGACGCGAACGCGCGCGAGCGCCGCGAGGAGACGCTCCGCATCGCCCTGCGCCTCCGCGGCGTCTCGGACGCGGTGCTCGGCGCTGCGCGGATGATCGAGGTCGCGACCGAGGACGCCAAGGCGATCACCCTCGAGCGCGACGAGGCCGAGCGGCAGCAGGCGCTGCGCTCGCTCGGCGTCGAGCCCGGGGGCACCGTGCCCGCGCGGCTCCGCTCGCAGCTGCGGGCGCTCGAGGAGGATCAGAAGCGACGCGCGACGCGGAGCCTCCGCGACGGCCTCGACCGGATCCTCGTCGACCTGCTCTCCCTCTACCGCGACGTGGTGCGCCTCCAGCTCGGAGCGCCCGGCGGCGTCATCAACGAGGAGGTCCGGACCGAGATGACCGCGCTCGCCGACGCGACTCCGCCCGACCGCACGCTCGCCGTCCTCGACGCGATCGCGACCGCCCGGCAGCGGATCGACGCGAACGTCTCCCCGGTCCTCGCTCTCGAGGCGCTGCTCGTCGTTGCGGCGCGCCGCCCGGTGGCCGCGTGAGGCGGGGGCGCCGGTCGGCCGTCGTCGTCGCGCTCGCCGCGGCCGCGTCCCTCCTGACCGGCTGCTTCGCGCCCGGCCCGAGCGTCGACCGGACCTCCACCCCCTATCCGCAGACCGTCGACGACTCGCTGGAGCGCTACTACTCGCAGGTGCTGGTCTGGGACGACTGCGGCGACGGCGCTCTCTGCACCGACGCGACAGTCCCGCTCGACTGGGACGACCCCTCGGGGGAGACGGCGTCGATCGCCCTGGTGCGCCGACCCGCGACGAAGGGACCGGCGATCGGCTCCCTGCTCGTGAACCCGGGCGGACCGGGAGCGTCGGGCGTCGACTTCATCCGCGACAGCGCCGACTACGCGGTCGACTCCGCGCTCGCCGCCCGGTACGACGTCGTCGGCTTCGATCCGCGCGGAGTGGGCGCCTCCACCGCGGTCTCCTGTCTCGACGCCGCGGGCCTCGACTCCTACCTCTACGACATCACGCCGGGGGAGCGGGGCAGCGACGAGTGGATCCAGGCGCAGCGCACGACCGCTGCCGCGTTCGCCGCCGCCTGCCAGGAGCGCAGCGGGCCACTGCTGCCCGAGGTCGGCACCCCGAGCGCCGCCCGTGACCTCGACGTGCTGCGCGCGGCGCTCGGCGACGAGACGCTGCACTACCTCGGCTACTCCTACGGCACGTTCCTCGGAGCGACCTACGCCGGGCTGTTCCCGGACCGGGTCGGCCGCCTCGTCCTCGACGGCGCTATCGATCCGGCGGCCACCTCGTTCGACGTGGTGCGCGAGCAGGCGAAGGGGTTCGAGAGCGCACTGCGCGCCTACCTCGCCGACTGCCTCCGCTCGGACGACTGCCCGTTCACCGGCACCGTCGACGCGGGGATGGCCCAGCTGAAGCGCATGCTCGAGGACGTGGACGCCTCGCCGATCCGGGCCGCCGACGGCCGGGAGCTCGGCGCGAGCACGCTGTTCACCGCGATCGTCTACCCGCTCTACGACGCCACGGCGTGGGGAGCGCTGAGCGAGATGCTGGCCGGCGTCCGCCGGGGCGACCCCGCGGTCGCGTTCCAGTACGCGGACGCCTACAACGGGCGCGACGCGGACGGCCGGTACGCGGACAACACCACCGAGGCGTTCCTCGCGATCAACTGCGTCGACTACTCCTACGACGCCGACACCGCCTCGATGCGCGCCGACGAGGCCGCTCTCGAGCAGGCCGCGCCGACCATCGGCCGCTACATGGCCTACGGCGACATCCTCTGCAGCGAGTGGCCGGCGGCGTTCGAGGGCTCCCGCGAGCCGATCACCGCGGAGGGCTCGGCGCCCATCCTGGTCGTGGGCACCACGAACGATCCCGCGACGCCCTACGTATGGGCGCAGGCGCTCGCGGGCGAGCTCTCCGCCGGTCACCTGGTCACCTACGACGGCGAGGGCCACACGGCCTACAACAAGTCGACGTCCTGCGTGAACGACGCGGTCGACGCGTACCTGCTCGAGGGGACCGTCCCGGAGGTGGATCCGCAGTGCTGACCGAGCAGGAGCGGTCCCGCGAGCAGCAGCCCGGGCTTCGCGAGCGCAAGCGCCTGGCCACGCGGCGGGCGATCGAGATCGCCGTCCTCCGCCTCGCTAGCGAGCGCGGGCCGGAGCGCGTGACCATCGACGACGTCTCGCGCACCGCCGACGTCTCCACGCGCACCTTCTTCAACTACTTCGCCTCGAAGGAGGACGCGCTGGTCGGCGGGCTCCCGGTCATCGCCGACGAGACGGCGGCGGCGTTCGTCGCGGGCCGGGGCGCCGTGCTCGAGGACCTGCAGCGGGTCTTCGTCGCCGCGATGGAGGAGCCGCTCGAGGAGGACCGGGAGCTGCACGTCCTCCGCCGCGCGCTCTTCCGCGAGCACCCGCATCTGGTCGGTCTGAAGATCGCGGGCATGCGCGAGTTCGAGCTCGCGGTCGAGGGGCTCGTCGCCGAGCGTCTCGGCCAGGAGGACGACGACGCGGAGCGGGTGCGCAGCCGGGCGCGGATGCTGACGCTCCTCGGGCTCGCCGCCGTCCGCCACGCCTGGGCGGCCTGGGTCGATCACGACGGCCGGGAGGCCCTGCCCGGACGCATCGCCCGCTCCTTCGAGGAGCTCCGCGGCGCGCTCGCCTGAGCCGAGCGCGGCGGTCGCCGCCGCCGTCGCGGAGCCTCTGCTCGACCGCGCCGTCCTGATTCACGCCCGGGGGCGCGAGCAGGCTATGCTGTGTAATCGTGTCCGGGGCTCAGGCCCCGCGTGCACGCCGCCTTAGCTCAGTCGGCAGAGCGTCTCACTCGTAATGAGAAGGTCGTGGGTTCGATTCCCACAGGCGGCTCCCTCTCCCGTCATCCGCGACGTCCCGGCCGGATCCGCGAGTTCCCGGCCTCATCCGCGGCGTCCAGGTCGCGTCGAACTCGCGTCGCTACCCTGTTGCGGATGACCGACACGCCTCCTCCCCGCCGTCGCCGCACTCTCGTGGTCGCCGCGGTGCTCGTGGCCGCCGTGCTCGGTGGCGGCGCCTTCGGCGTGGGGACGGCCCTCGGCAGCGCCGCGGAGCCCGGGGCGCTGCCCGTCGTCTCGACCCCGACCGCCACCGCGACTCCCGCACCGACGCCGACGGCCACGGCGCGGCCCACCGCCGAAGCGGCGGCCGAGGCGCTCCGCACCTGCTCGGTGGCGGGGCTCGCCGCCGACCCGCGCCTGGGCTCGATGCAGGCGCGTGTGGTCGACGCCGCGACGGGCGAGGTCCTGTTCGACCGCGGGGGCGGGACCGCGTCCCGCACCGCCTCCGCCCTCAAGATCCTCACGGCCGCGTCGGCGCTCGCGGTCCTCGGCCCGGACACGCGCATCGCCACCACCGTGGTCCGCGGGAGCGAGCCCGGAAGCGTCGTCCTCGTCGGCGGGGGAGACCTCACCCTGACCCGGCTCCCGACCGGCCGGGAGTCGACCTACGCCGGAGCGGCCCACCTCGACGACCTCGCGGCGCAGGTCGAGAGCGCCTGGGAGGCGGACCCGTCCACCGCCGGGACGCCGATCACGTCGCTGGTGCTCGACTCCTCCCTCTACTCGGGCGAGACCTGGCAGCCGAGCTGGAACCGCAAGGAGCAGGTCGACGGCTACATGCCCGAGATCACGGCGCTCCAGGTGGACGGCGATCGCGAGGACCCCACGGCCTCGACCTCCGAGCGCGGAACGGATCCGGTCGGCCGGGCCGGAGAGGCGTTCGCCGACGAGCTGGACGGCTCGCCCGTGGTCTCCACCGGGACCGCTCCCGCGGGCGCCGCGGTTCTCGGCACGGTGGAGTCGGCTCCGGTCGGCACGCTCGTGCAGCAGATGCTGCTCGTCTCCGACAATGCGATCGCCGAGATGCTCGCGCGGCTCGTCGCGATCCGCACCGGCGCGGGCAGCGAATTCGCTGCCGAGCAGGCCGGTGTGCTGCAGGGGCTCGCCGGTTACGGCGTCGACACGTCCGGGATCGCGATCGTCGACGGCTCCGGCCTGAGCGACGACAACGCGGTCGCGCCGGCGTACTTCACCGAGCTGCTCCGGAAGGTGCAGGCCCGCGAGGGGCAGCTGGGGATCCTCCTGGACGGCCTGCCGGTGTCGGGCCGGACGGGCTCGCTCTCCTACTCCGACCGCTTCGCCGGCGACAACGCCGCGGCCGACGGCGCGGTGCGCGCGAAGACGGGCTGGATCGACACCGGCTACACACTGGCCGGCGTGGTCACCGCGGCGGACGGCACCGAGCTGACCTTCGCGGTCTACGCTCTCGGCGACGTCTCCGACTCGGCGAAGACCGCGATCGACACCCTCGTGACGGGCGTCTACCGCTGCGGATCCTCGCTCTCCGACTCCTGACCCGGACGGGTCGACCTCCCGCTCCTCCTCTCCACCTCCTCCCGGAAGGCCCACGATGACCACCGCACTCCTGATCGTCGACGTGCAGAACGACTTCACCGAGGGCGGCGCGCTCGCCGTCACAGGCGGCGCGGCCGTCGCCCAGGGCATCACCGCGCATCTGGCGGCGCACGCCGACCGGTACTCCGCGGTGCTGGCCTCCCGCGACTGGCACGAGGGCGACTCCGACAACGGCGGCCACTTCGCGGTGGAGCCGGACTTCGTCGACAGCTGGCCCGTCCACTGCGTCGCCGGCACGGACGGCGCGCGGTTCCACCCGGCCCTGGACACCGCTCGGATCGACGTGCAGATCCTCAAGGGGCAGGGCCGCCCCTCCTACTCGGCCTTCGAGGGCACGACGGAGGCGGGCGAGGAGCTCGGCGCCGTGCTCGCGGAGCGGGGCGTCACCGCGCTCGACGTCGTGGGACTCGCGACCGACCACTGCGTGCGCGCCTCGGCACTCGACGCGCGACGGGCGGGGCTCGAGGTCCGCGTGCTCGAGGACCTGATCGCGGGCGTCTCCGAGGAGGCGAGTGCCGCGGCGCTGCGCGAGCTCACGGAGGCGGGAATCCGCGTCGAGCGGTCCGTCTGAGGGCTCGTCCCTCCACAGGGCTCAGGGAGGCGCAGGTCCTCGAGGCTCCCGGCGACCCCGCCCCCGGAGCGATCGCCCGTCCTACACTGGGAGGACGAGAAGCTCCTCCTGGCGCGGTCTGCGCGCTCCGATCCGAAGAAGTGGTTCCCTCCTGTGACTGATTCCGTCGCGTCCCGCGCCGCCGAGACCGCTCTGCTCGCCCGCATCCCCACGCAGCTGCTGATCGGCGGTGAGTGGGTGGACGCCTCCGGCGGCGGCTCGATCGACGTCGAGGACCCGGCCACCGGAGCGGTCCTGGTCTCGATCGCCGACGCGACTCCGGAGGACGGGGTCCGGGCGCTCGACGCCGCCGTCGCCGCCGGTCCATCGTGGGCCGCGACGGCGCCGCGGAAGCGGGGCGAGATCCTCCGGCGGGCGTTCGACCTCCTGCAGGAGCGCACCGAGGAGTTCGCGCTCCTGATGGCGCTCGAGATGGGCAAGCCGGTCGCGGAGGCGAGGGGCGAGGTCGTGTACGGCGGCGAATTCCTCCGCTGGTTCGGCGAGGAGGCGGTGCGCATCAGCGGACGCTACGGAGTCTCGCCCGAGGGCAGCGGCCGGATGATCGTCTCGCAGCACCCGGTGGGCCCCTGCTACCTCATCACCCCCTGGAACTTCCCGCTCGCGATGGCGACGCGGAAGATCGCTCCGGCGCTGGCGGCGGGCTGCACCGTCGTCGTGAAGCCGGCCGAGCTCACTCCGCTCACCACGCTCGCCTTCGCGGCACTGCTCGCCGAGGCGGGGCTCCCCGACGGCGTGCTCAACGTGGTCACCACGTCCTCGGCGGGAGCCGTGTCGGCTCCGATCCTGTCGGATCCCCGCCTGCGGAAGGTGTCCTTCACCGGCTCCACGCCCGTCGGGCGCACGTTGCTGCAGCAGGCCTCCGAGAACGTGCTGCGGACCTCGATGGAGCTGGGCGGCAACGCGCCCTTCGTCGTGTTCGAGGACGCCGACCTCGACCGGGCGGTCGAGGGCGCGATGCTCGCGAAGTTCCGCAACATCGGCCAGGCCTGCACGGCCGCCAACCGCTTCTTCGTGCACGAGTCGATCGCCGAGGAGTTCGCCGCGCGGATCGTGGAGCGCGTGCGCGCTCTGCGCGTCGGCCGCGGCACCGAGGACGGAGTGACCATCGGCCCGCTGATCGACGAGCGCGCGGTCGAGAAGGCGTCCGCGCTGGTGGAGGACGCCGTCTCCCGCGGCGCGCGCCTGCTCACCGGCGGCGATCGGATCGAGGGGGCGGGCCACTTCTACCGGCCGACGGTGCTCGCGGGGGTCGACCGGGAGAGCGAGATCCTGCGCACCGAGATCTTCGGCCCGGTCCTCGCGATCGTGCCGTTCACCGACGAGGACGACGCCGTCGCGCTCGCCAACGACACCGAGTACGGACTGGTGTCCTACGTCTTCACGCGCGACCTCGCCCGCGGTCAGCGGATGATCGAGCGGCTCGCCACCGGGATGATGGGCCTCAACGTCGGCGTGGTGTCGAACGCGGCGGCGCCCTTCGGCGGGGTGAAGCAATCGGGCCTCGGTCGCGAGGGCGGACTCGAGGGGATCCACGAGTACCTCAGCACCAAGTACACGCTCACCCCCGACCCCTTCGCCTGATCCGGTGGAGCGGATCGAGGTCACCGCGCTCGACGACCCGAGGCTGCGCGACTACGCGCACGCGACCGACGTCGCGCTGAAGAACGCCCGCGGCCCGCACGGCCTGTACATCGCGGAGTCGGCGCTCGTGCTCGAGCGCGCGATCGCCGCCGGGCACCGGCCGCGCTCGGTGCTCGCCCTCGGCGGTTCGGCCGGCGAGGCCGAGCGCCTGGTCGGCCGCTTCGACGTGCCCGTCTTCACGGGCACGGGTGAGCTCCTGGCCGAGCTCACCGGGTACACCCTGCACCGCGGCCTGATCGCGGCGATGGACCGGCCCGTGCTGCCCGACCCGGCCGGCCTGCTCGCGGGAGCGCGCCGCGTCGTCGTGCTCGAGGACGTGGTCGACCCGACCAACGTCGGCGCGATCTTCCGCTCCGTCGGGGCCATCGGAGCCGATGCGGTGCTGGTGACGCCGCGCTGCTCCGATCCGTACTACCGCCGCGCCATCCGCGTGAGCATGGGAACGGTCCTCCAGGTGCCCTGGACGCGCGTCGGCGACTGGCCGTCGACGCAGCGGCTCCTGCACGGCGCGGGCTTCACGATCGCGGCGATGGCTCTGACCCCGGAGGCGGTGCCCCTGCGGGACTTCGCCGCCCGCGCTCCGGAGCGCGTCGCCCTCGTGCTCGGCACCGAGGGGCAGGGTCTCACCGCCGAAGCGCTCGCCGCCGCCGATGTCGCCGTCCAGATCCCGATGCGGCACGGGATCGACTCGCTCAACGTCGCTGCGGCGTCGGCGGTCGCGATGTGGGCGCTCGCCGAGCCCTCCTGAGAGGTGCGCCTGTGCCCCGTTGGGGGTGCCACTGAGACCTGAGAGCGCGCCCAGCGCTCGCCGGAAACATCGACTGCGCTACCGTGGCCGCACTCCTGCCCGCAGCCGTCACGAACGAGGTCGTCCATGCTCCTGCGCACGACGCTCCGCCCGCCCGTCGCGCTGCTCGTCGGAGTCGCGCTCGCACTGAGCCTCACCGCCTGCTCCGGTCCCGCCGCGGAGGTGCCGGACGGGACCGTCCGCGACTCCGGCTCCGTCGCGACCGCCGCCCCGGCGCCCACCGGCACAGCCGATCCCGAGAGCGGCGCGCGCATGACCCGCCTGATCAGCGACTGCCTCGCCCGCTACGGCCTGAGCGACCGGCCGCCGCTCGCGAGCCCGCTCGCGGAGGAGGAGGTCCGCCTGGCGGCGCAGCGCGCCCGGGACGCGTACGACGCCACCCTGACCGACTGCTCGGCGCAGGCGCTCGCGTCCGGGGAGCCGAGCAGCGATCCGACGGGAGAGCCCGGCGGCGAGCCGACCGACGAGCCCGACGCCGACTCCACCCCCGCTCCGGCGGGCTGACCGTGCGACTCGAGGGGACGTCCGCGCTGATCGCGGGGGGAGCGTCCGGACTGGGAGCCGCGACGGCGACGGCGCTCGACGCCGCAGGAGCGCACGTGGTCGTGCTCGATCTGCCGCACGCGGTGGAGGCCGCGCGCCTGCCCGCCTCCGTGCAGCTGATCGCCGGGGACGTCCTCGATCCGGACGCCGTCTCGCGCGCCGTGGAGGCGGCGGGGGAGCTGCGCGTCGCCGTGAGCTGTGCGGGCGTGGCCACACCCGGGCGGCTGCTCGGACGCGACGGGCCGCTGCCGCTCGAGCAGTTCGAGCGGGTGCTGCGGATCAACACGACCGGGACGCTCAACGTGCTGCGCCTCGCCGCGGCCTCGATCGCCGAGCGGGAGCCCATCGACGGGGAGCGGGGAGTCCTGGTGACGACCGCCTCCGTCGCCGCGTTCGAGGGGCAGATCGGACAGGCGGCCTACGCCGCGTCGAAGGGAGCCGTGGCGGCGATGACTCTGCCGCTCGCGCGCGAGCTCGCCGCCCGGCTCGTGCGCGTGGTGTCGATCGCACCGGGCACGTTCGACACGCCCCTGCTCGCCGGGCTGCCGGACAGGGCCCGCGAGGCGCTCGGCTCGGCGACGCCGCATCCGGCCCGCCTCGGACGCCCCGAGGAGTTCGCGGCCCTGGTGCGGCACATCGTCGAGAACCCCATGATCAACGGCGAGACCATCCGGCTCGACGGGGCTCTGCGGCTGCCGCCGCGCTGAGGGACGAGCGGGCGCAGGCTGCCGGTCGAGACGTGCGGGCGTCTCGACACGCCGCTGCGCGGCTGGTCGACCGGCATGAGGCAGCGGCGGTCGCGAGACGCCGCTGCGGCGTCCGTCAGACGAGCAGCTGGTGCTTGGCGAGGTCCCGGTAGAGCGGCGTCGACTCGACGAGCTCGGAGTGGGTGCCGACTCCCACGACCTCGCCCCTCTGCAGCACGACGATGCGGTCGGAATCGACCACCGTCGACAGGCGGTGCGCGATCACCAGCAGGGTCCGGTTCTCGGCGACCGCGTCGATCGCCAGGCGCAGGCGCTGCTCGTTGAGGCCGTCGAGGCTCGACGTGGACTCGTCCAGCAGCAGGATCGGCGGGGCCGCCAGGAGCGCGCGGCCGATCGCGAGGCGCTGACGCTCACCGCCCGAGAGCATCACTCCGCTCTCGCCCACCGGCGCGTGCAGGCCGAGCGGATTGCGCTCGAGCACGTCGGTCAGGTTCACCGCCTCGAGCACCCGGAGGCAGTCGGCGTCGTCGGCGTCGGGGCGGCCGAGGACGAGGTTCTCGCGGATGGTGCCGGCCAGGACGGGGGCGTCCTGCTCGACGTAGCCGATCTGCGCGCGGAGCGCGTCGCGGTCGATGGCCGTGATGTCGACGCCGCCGAGTCGGACGACGCCGGCCTCCGGGTCGTAGAACCGCTCGATGAGGGCGAGGATCGTGCTCTTGCCCGCTCCCGACGGTCCGACCAGGGCGGTGCGCTTGCCGCGCGGCACGGTGAAGGAGACGCCGCGCAGGACGGTGCGGTCGCGCTCGTCCGCCACGGCCGCCGCGTCGGGCACGGCGCCCTCCTCGTAGGAGAACACCACGTCCTCGAAGGAGATGGCCTCCTCCGCCACGCCGGCGCCGAGGCCGCCCGCGGAGGCGTCGCCGTCGCCCTCGATCGGCAGGTCGATGATCTCCTGGATGCGGCCGAGGGCGCCCAGCGCCGAGTTCACCGAGGTGATGGCGCCGATGAAGTTGCCGAGCGGCATCACCATCATGAAGAGGAAGAGGATGAACGAGACCAGCTGGGCGATGTCGATCGCGCCGGACGCGACGCGGTAACCGCCGACGCCGAGGACGGCGAGGAAGGCGACCTGCATGGCGATCCCCGCCACCGGCACCACGAGGGCCGAGACGTGCGCGACGCGGATCCCGAGGCGGTACGCCTCCGTCGCGTGCTGGTCGACGACCGCGATCTCACGGTCGGTGGCTCCGGCGGCACGGATCGTCCGGACGGCGCTGATGGCGCGCTCGACGGCCGCGGCCAGATCGCCGACCTTCTCCTGCGCCTTGCGGCTGGCGGTGCGGATGCCGCGGCCGAGGGTCAGCGCGAGCCCGAGGGCCACCGCCACCACCGCCACGATGATCAGCAGCAGCACCCAGTCGATGACGGCCATCGCGATGATCGCGCCGACGAAGACGAGGGAGCCCGCGATCGAGTCGACGAGCCCCTGGGTCAGCACCGCGCGCAGGAGCGTGGAGTCGGAGCCGACGCGCGAGACGAGGTCGCCGGTGCGGCGCGCGTCGAACTCCCGAATGGGGAGGCGCAGCAGCCGCGCGACGAGGCGGCGGCGGCTCGAGAGCACGATCCCCTCGCCGGTGCGCTGGAGCAGGTAGTGCGCGAAGCCCGAGATCAGCCCGGAGGCCACGACCAGGCCGACGAGGGCCCACACCAGCGGGCCGAGATCGAGACCGGACTGGACCCGGGTGATGACCTGGCCGACGAGCAGGGGCTGGCCGAGGCTCGCCGCCGCTCCGAACAGGCTGAGGACCACGACGACCGAGAGGATGCCGCGGTGCTCGAGCAGGTAGGGCACGAGCTGCGAGAAGGAGGCGCGGGGTCCGTCGTCGCGGGAGGGTCGTCGTCCGCCGCGCCGGGAGGTGGTGGTGCTCATCGCCGTCCATTCTGCCCCGTCGTCGCTGCGAGCAGGCCGCCAGAGGGCGGGCCCGGTGCTCAGGGAGGCGGCGGAGACGCGAACGGCCCGCCGGGGGATTCCGACGGGCCGTCCTCTGCAGGGAGTCCTACGACACGTTGTCGTGGTACGACGCGTTCTTCGTCTCCTTGGAGAGCAGGAGTGCGATCAGCGTCAGCACGGCCGCGGCGCTGAGGTAGAGGCCGACCAGCACGGTGCTGCCGCCCGCCGCCCTCCAGAGCGCGACCGCGATGATCGGCGCGAGGGCGGCTCCGAGGATCGACGCGAGGTTGTACGCCATCGCCGAACCGGTGTACCGGACGTTGGTCGGGAACAGCTCGGGGAGGACGGCGCCCATCGGGCCGAAGGTCAGGCCCATCAGCGTGAAGCCGAGGATCAGGACCGCCATGACGCCCGCGAAGCCGGCGCTGAACAGGGGCACGAAGAGCAGACCGAAGACGAGGATCGCCGCGGTCACCACGAGCAGCGTCCGCCGGCGGCCGAAGCGCTCCGCGAGCGGGCCGGAGACGAGCGTGAAGATCCCGAAGAACACGACGCCGACGATCAGCATGACGAGGAAGTCGTTGCGCGTGTAGCCGAGGCCCGGGACCGCGCCGTCGACGGGCGAGGTGCCGTAGGTCAGCGTGAACGTGGTCATGAGATAGAAGAGCACGTAGGTCGCCAGCATGATGAAGGTGCCCAGGATGAGCGGGCGCCAGCTGGTGACGAAGACGCGGGCGAGGGGCAGCTTGGCGACCTCGCCCTTCTCGACGACCTTCTGGAACGCGGGCGTCTCGACGAGCTTGAACCGCACGTAGAGCCCGATGATCACGAGCACGGCGCTCGCCAGGAACGGCACGCGCCAGCCCCAGGCCGCGAACGTCTCGTCGCTCATCGTGCTCGCGAGCACCAGGAACAGGACGTTGGCGACGATGAAGCCGATCGGCGCGCCCAGCTGCGGGAAGGTGCCGTAGATGGCGCGCTTGCCGGCCGGTGCGTTCTCGGTCGCGAGCAGCGCGGCTCCGGACCACTCGCCGCCGAGGCCGAGGCCCTGGCAGAAGCGCATCACCACGAGCAGGAACGGAGCGAGGAACTCCCAGCCGGGCGTGAGCGCGGTGGGCAGGCAGCCGATCAGGAAGGTCGCGACGCCC
>NZ_PSVX01000038.1:0-41203 GCF_002932695.1 Rathayibacter sp. AY1D2
GCGCGGCTCGCTCGCCTCGGCGAAGTAGTCGCCGTCGAATCCCGCGAGCGCGATGTCGCCCGGCACCGTGAGGCCGCGCTCGCGCAGCGCCGTCAGGGCGCCCGCCGCCATCTGGTCGTTGGAGGCGAAGACCGCGTCGATAGGCCGCCCGGAGTGGAGCAGGCGGCGCATCGCGGTCGCGCCGTCCTCGGGCGAGTAGTCGCCGTACTCGACGAGCGAGTCGTCGAGCCCCGCGGCGGTGACGGCCGAGCGCCAGCCCGACAGGCGGTCGATCGCGGCGGGCATGTCCTGGCGGCTCGCGATCATCGCGGGGGCCGTGCGGCCGAGGCCCAGGAGGTGCTCGGTGACCGTGCGCGCCGCTCCGGTGTTGTCGACGTCGACGAAGTAGCTGCCGCCCTCCTCCGTCAGCGGCCGCCCGCCGAAGACCACGGGGAGCGAGACGCCGAGCTGCGCGTAGGAGTGGTCGCCGCTGTGGTGCGAGACGACGAGCGCGCCGTCGACGTTGCCGCCGAGCAGGTAGCGCCGCGTCTTCTCGGGCGCCGCCTCGGACGCGATCACGATGGTGAGCGTGTACTCGGTGCCGGCGAAGGCCATCGCGGCGCCCTGCACGACCGAGGCGAGGAACGGATCCGCGAACACCTTCGCCGCCGACTCCGGCACCACGAGCGCGACGGTCTGCGTGCGGCGGCTGGCGAGGGAGCGCGCGGCGCGGTTGGGCACGTAGCCGAGCTGCTCGATCGCGGCGAGCACGGCCGTCCGGGCGCCGTCCTTCACGCGCGGGGAGTCGTTGACGACCCGGCTGACCGTCGCGCGGGAGACTCCGGCCAGCGCGGCGACGGCTTCGAGGGTCGGGGCGGCCGAGGCGGTGTCGTGGGTCATGCGGGCCTTCCTCGCGGGTGCCTCCGAGGCTAGCCGAGCGCCGGAGGAGCGGGCCCGTGGAGGGCGTCCTCGGCGCGAAGGGGCGCGGATCGCGGCCATTCGGGGGTGATGCGGGGCGGCGGACCGGGCCGGCGGAGCGAGTCCGCGGCCTGAGAGGGCGCGGATCGCGAGCGTGCGGGGTGGCGTGGCTGACGGCGGCATCGGGAGCGCGCCCTCGGCGATGGCCGACACGACCGGCGCGCAGCGATCGATCGCCCGCCGCCGGCGGCAGGCCGCCCTCGTGACCGTCAGCGCCCGCGGCGGAAGCGCGCGAGGAGACTCCGGAGCCGCTCGGCCTGCCGGTCGGTGAAGTCGTTCGACAGCCGGAACGCCTCGCTCGTCGGATCCGCCCCGTTCGCGACATCGCGGATGGCGCGCAGCGCCTGCTCCGACGGCGTCGGCCCGTCCCCCGGACGCGGCTGCCCGTCCCCCGGACGCGGCTGCCCGTCCCCCGGACGCGGCTGCGCCGGCCCGCTCGAGGGGTCCTCGTCGCGCGGGTCCTTCGGCTCCATGTCGCCTCCTCCGCGCCAGCCTAGGCGGCGGGAGGTCGGGCCAGGAGGTCTCGGGCGGAGCGTGATCGGCGGGATCCTGCGCGGCAGCGGTCGGGATGAGCCGAGCACGACGACCGGCCGAGCCACGAACCCGCCGGCCGCTCAGTGCACTGCCCGATTCCTCACCGCACCCCCCGACCCCCGGACCCGGAGCACCAGGCCCCGGGCCCGAGGCCCCCGTCCCGCGGTCCGATGTCCCCCGACCCGGTCCCGCGGGAGTCTCCGGGCGTCAGCCCTTCACCGCTCCGCTCATGATGCCCGCGATGAGCTGGCGTCCGGCGAGCAGGAACAGCACCAGCAGCGGGATCACCGAGAGCACGGCGCCGGCCAGCACGATCGAGTAGTCGACGTAATAGCCCGACTGCAGCTGCGCGAGCGCCGTCTGCAGCGTCGGATTCGTGGGGCTGAGGACGATCAGCGGCCAGAGGAAGTCGGTCCAGGCCATCATGAACGTGAAGAGCCCGAGGATCGCCATCGCCGGTCGCGCCGCCGGGACGGCGACGGTGAGGAACGTCCGGAACTGGTTCGCTCCGTCCACGCGCGCCGCCTCGATCAGCTCGTCCGGGATCACGTCGACCAGGTACTGCCGCATGAAGAACACGCCGAACGCGGTGACCAGCGTCGGCACGATCACGGCGCCGAGCGAGCCCGTCCAGCCGAGCTGCCGCATCAGGATGAACAGCGGGATGATGCCCAGCTGCGTCGGGATCGCCATGGTCGCGACCACTCCGATCATCAGGCCGTCGCGCCCGCGGAACCGCAGCTTCGCGAAGGCGTAGCCGGCGAGCGTCGAGAACGACACGACCGAGAGCGTGATGATCCCCGAGACGATGACGCTGTTCAGCAGCGCCGTCCAGAACGGGATCGCGGTCAGCACCTGCGAGGCGTTGGCGAGGAAGTTGCCGCCCGGGACGAGCGGCAGGGTCTCGCTGCGGGTCGCGTTCGAGCCGCTCGCCACGACGAACGACCACCACAGCGGGTAGGTCGAGCCGAGGATGAAGGCGCTCAGCAGTCCGTAGGTGAGGAAGCCGGGCCGGTCGACGCGGCCGGCGCGGACGCGGCGCACCGGGAAGGCGGCGGAGGTGGCGGGGGCGGTCATCGCTCGCTCTCGTTCTGGCCGAGGCCGGTGGTGGTGAGCAGGGGGTCCGCGGCGGCGATCTCGTCCGCGGTCGCGGGGCGGGCGGAGCGCCGCTTCGAACGCTGCGAGATCCGGTTCTCGACGGAGGCGATCCGCCGCGAGATCGCGAAGTTCAGCAGGCCGATCAGCACGATCAGAAGGAACAGCAGCCACGCGATCGCGGCCGCCTCGCCGAAGTTCTGGCGGAAGAACGCCATCTCCCAGAGGTAGAGGACGGTGGTCTGGAACTGCCGGTCCGAGCCGCCGATGCCGCCCGCGTTCGACACGTCGAACAGGCGCGGCTCCGCGAAGATCTGCAGGCCGCCGATGGTGGCGGTGATGATCACGAAGATCAGGGTCGGCCGGATGCTGGGGATCGTGATCGAGCGGAAGCGGCGGAACGCGTTCGCCCCGTCGATCGCGGCCGACTCGTGCAGCTCGCGCGGCACGGCCTGCATGGCGGCGAGGAGGATGAGGGCGTTGTAGCCGGTCCAGCGCCAGTTGACCATCGTCGCGATCGCGACGTGGCTGGCGAGGCGGTCGTTCCTCCACTCGATCGGGCTGATGCCCACCAGGCCGATCAGATTGTTGATCAGGCCCTCCTGGTCGCTGAAGACGCTCGAGAAGATCAGCGCGACCGCGACCGGCGAGACGATGTACGGCAGCAGGATGCTCATCCGCCAGAAGGTGCTGGCCCGCAGCGCCTGGTCGAGGGCGGCCGCGAGCAGCAGCGCGACGGCGAGCTGCGGGATCGTGGAGAGCAGGAAGATGCTCAGCGTGTTGACGATCGAGTTCCAGAAGAAGCGGTCGCCGAGCACGGCCGCGAAGTTCGCGAACCCGACGAAGTCGCCCTGGCCCTGGAGCAGCTGCCAGTCGTAGAGCGACACGACGAGCGTGTAGACCAGCGGGAACGCTCCGGTGAGCGCGAAGAGCAGGAAGAACGGCGAGATGTAGAGGTAGGGCGAGGCCTTCACGTCGAAGCGGCTCGCGCGCTGGCGGAAGGTCAGCGGGAGTCGGGGCGCCGGGCGCCGCTTCCCCGCGGGGGGCGTCGCCGTGGCCGGCGGGGTGAGTGTGCTCGTCATGGCGCTCTCTTCGAGGTCGAGTCGGAGTCGGAGGGGATGCGGCGGGGCCGGAGTCTCTCGTGCGGTGGGGCCGGCCGGGAGGAGTCGCGGGCGGCGGGGCCGGAGAGGCCTCGGCCGGCGGGCGGCAGCGTTTCTCCCGTGCGGCGAGGTGGCCCGGGATGCGGGCGGCCCGGCCGCACGGGGACCGGGAGGTCCGGTGGCGGCCGGACCTCCCGGATCGGGTGGGCGTCGTCCCGGAGGGGTCAGCCCCCGGGCGTCGGCCCGACCGGATCAGTCGACGAGCTCGCCGAGGAGCTGGAGCGCCTCGTTCCAGCCCTCCTTGCCGTCGATCTCGCCGCGGTCGACCTTCTGCAGGACCGGTCCGAAGACGTTCTCCTGGATCAGCGAGTCGTCCGGGCCCTTGTACTGGGCGACGACGCCCTCGGCGCGCTGCGCGAGGATCGCGCCGGTCGGGGAGTCGTTCATGCCGGGGTCGGGAGCGGCCGCGGAGGCGAGCTCCCTCTGCGCGTCGAGGGTGCTCGGGAACGGTCCGGCCGCCTCGAACGCCTTCAGCTGCTGCTCCGGCTCACTGAGCCACGACGCCAGCGCGGCGGCCTCGGCGGGGTGCTTCGACTGGGTCGGAACCGAGAGGAACGAGCCGCCCCAGTTGGCGGGGCCGCCGGGGAAGACGTCGGCGAAGTCCCAGCCGGTGGCATCGGCGTTCCCGCCGCCGGCCTCGACGTTGCTCTTCAGCGTGCCGAACATCCAGCCCGGGCAGACGAAGGTGGCGAAGGTCTGGTCGGTGAACGACTTGCCCTTGTTCCAGTCCCACGCCTTCTGCGCGGCCGAGAGGCCGGAGGCAGTGGCGTCGGTCAGCTGACCCCAGCGCTCCTCGAGCTCCGGGTTGCCCTCGACGTTCAGCTCGCCCTCGGAGGTGTAGTACCCCTCGGGCAGCTGGTTGACCATGGCGTTCCAGACGAATCCGGAGTGGTCGAACCACGCCTTGCCGGTGGCGTCGTGGTACTTCTGGCCGGCGGCGAAGTAGTCGTCCCAAGTCGCGTCCGGCCCGCCGAGCATCTCGGCGACGGCGGCGCGGTCGGTGGGCATGCCCGCTGCCTCGAAGGCGGCGGTGTTGTAGCAGAGGCCCTCGGGTCCGATGTCGGTGCCGTAGCCGATGACGCGTCCCTCGGGGTCGGTCGCCTGCTCGTACTTCCAGTCGACCCAGTCGGCCTTGCGGTCCTCGATGCCGTGGTCGCGCAGGTCGACGAACTGGTCCGAGACCTCCATGACGGAGCCGAGCCAGCCCTCCTCGATGGCGACGACGTCGGCGAGTCCGGACCCGGCGGCGAGCTTGGTGAACGCGTCGGTCCGCGCGTTGCCGCCGGTGTCGATGTTGTTCGGGACGATGGTGATCCCCGGGTTGGCGTCCTCGTACTCGCCGTAGAGCTCGTCGAAGCCCATGGCGTTGAACGTGGTGACGGTCAGCTCGATCTCGCCGCCCTCGGAGGCGTCGGATCCCGACGAGCATCCGGTGACGATCAGGGCGAGGGCCGAGGCGCCGGCGATCGCCGCGGCGATCCTGGTGCGTCGTGAATAGGGCACGGTCACTCCTTCGTGATGGTGGTGGGGCACCCCTGCGAGCGCTCTCACGCGTGCTGTTCCGCGTATGTGAGAGCGCTCTCACGAGGTGTGCGGCGAGCTTACGCACGCCCCCGCGGAGAGGTCAAGCGTTTTCGAGAGAGCGCTCTCACCCACTTGTTGGTCCCCGCCCAGCCGCGCGCCTCCCCGCCGCCCTCGCCCCGCGAGAACGCAGAAGTCGCGGTACTCGAACGCGAGTACCGCGACTTCCGTGGACTCACCGCCCTCTGCCGATCGAGTAGCGGCTACTCGACCAGCAGGGCCGCCCTCAGCCCACCAGCACCGCGAAGCCCTGCGCGGGCAGCTGCACGGAGACGGCTCCGGACGGCGACGTCTCGCTCACGAGCGCGCCGTCCTGCGAGTAGACGCGCAGCGTGCCGGAGCCGCCCGAGACGCCGATCGCCGTGGTGCGCACGCCGTCGGTGGAGTTGCGGATCAGCTCGGTGCGGCCGCCCTCTCCTCCGACCACGAGGCGCGTCACCAGCGGGCGCACCAGCAGCGCATCGAGGCGCGTCTGACCGCTCAGCGGGCGGACCTCGACGCTCGACGAGCCGGCCGGCACAGTGCGGCGGAGCTTCTCCGGGAGCAGCGCGCCCGACGCCTCCGTCACCCCCTGCGACCCGACGGTCGAGCGGAGCAGGTCGAGCGGGCGCGTGCCCGACGTCCAGACGCTCAGCGGCGTGCGCTCCGTGCCGCGCTGCGGCTGGTCGATGACCGCCTCCACCACGCGGTCCTGCGTGGACGGGCCGATCGGGATCGACACCGCGCGGCGCGGGTCGGTCAGCGAGAGGTACGAGCCGCTCCAGCCGGCCTCCCCGGTCCAGGACGACTCCGGCGTGACGACGGTGCCGCCGCGCGCGCCCTCGGCTTCGACCAGCGTCAGCCCGTCGCGCGAAGACTCCGTCGCGACGGATCGCGCGCGGTCGGCGACGTCCGGGTGCGCGTCGAGCGCCAGCATCGCCAGCAGGCCGTGGATGGTGCTCTCGGCGCCGCTGTTGCGGTTGACGGAGCCGTCGGCCTGGACGCCGTCGAAGACGACTCCGGTGGCCGGGTCGTAGACCGGGGCGAGGCTGCGGTTCAGGCCGAAGAACCAGGCGCCCTGCACGGCCGCGAGGTCGGTGAAGGCGCTGGAGCCGGTGGCGTCGGCCAGGGCGAGCGAGTTCTGCAGGCGGGAGTCGGCTCCGTAGGCGATCTGCACGCGGTCGGTCGGAGTGGGGTTCCAGCCGTTGTCGGGGCCGCCGGCGGTGAGCAGCTCCGGAGCGAAGCGGGCGCCGTCGACGATCGCGGGCTCGAGGAGGGAGGAGTCATCGAGCGCCGCGGACGACGCGGCGAGTCCGCCGGCCATCTGCGACGACCAGGAGTGCCAGAGCGTGCGCGACTTCATCCACGGGAGGATCGCGCCGTACGGCCAGGCGGTGGTGTCCGCTTCCGTCGTCGTGGTGCGGGCGTAGGCGGCGACGCCCTCGGCGAGCTCGGCCGTGCTCGTGCGGACCGCGGAGTCGTCGGGGGCGGCCTCGAGGTAGGCGGAGAGGCCGAGCAGCGCCTCCGAGGTGGCGTCGGCCCCGTCGACGATCAGCCAGGCGGGGACCTGCACGCCGTCGGCCTGCGCGTACTCCCCGTAGCGCGTGAGCACCTCGCGGTCGACCGCCGCGACGCCGAGGCGCAGCCGCTCCTGCAGGAAGGCGGCGAACTCCGGATCCGTGTCGCGGAACGCCGCGTAGCCCTCGCCGAGCGCCCAGAGCGTGCGGGCGAGCCAGTAGCTGTCCTCGGAGTCGCTCGGATCCGGCAGCTCGACCGGCTCGGCGCTCGCATTGAGCTCCCCGTCGGTCTGCATCCAGAGCACCACGTTCCCGGCGTCGTCGCCCTCGGTGGTCTGGAAGTAGGCGAGGGCGCGGAGCGTCTCGAAGGCCTTCTCGCGGCTCTCGGTCGATCCGGTCTGCTGCCAGTGGCGGAGGTAGACGACCGCGGCGCGCGAGATGTCGTCGGTGTTGAACGCGCCCTGCTCGTAGTCGCCGGTCGCCGGATCGAGGCGGCCGCCGCCCACGCGCTCGAAGGCGCCGCCGTCGCGGGCGTCGGCGTAGGTCCACGGCATCACCAGGGTCGGCTCCTCGTCGAGCCGGTAGGTGGTGTGGCCGGGCTCGGGCACCGGAGTGGCGGTGTCGAGGAGGAAGTCGAGGTGCGCCGTGTTCGTCAGCGGCTCGGCCGCCTGCGCGGGGGTCGCGCCGAGGGCGAGGCCCCCGACGGTGAGGGCGGCGGCGGCCAGGACGGCCGCCGATCTGGTGAGCGTGTTCGTCATCGAACTCTCCTTGGGTGGGGGATGTGGGGGGCGCATCTCGATAGGCCCGCGATACGGGCTGCTCGATCAGCGGGAGGCGCCGGCGGACTCGATCAGCGGCGTCAGCCGTCCGTGCGGACGAGGCGGGCCGCGCCGATCTTCGAGTCGGCCATGCCGTAGAAGACGTAGTGCTGCCCGTCGATCTCCTCGATCGCCGTCGGGAAGACGACGTTCGGGACGATCCCGCTGCGCTCCTCCTCCGTCTCGGCCTCGAGCAGCGGCTCGGCGGTGCGCGCGATCACCCGCGACGGGTCGTCGCCGTCGAGGAGGATCGCTCCGGCCGAGTAGTTCACGTGCTGCTGCTGCGCGAAGGCGCTGTCGATCACTCCGGTCACCCCGTGGTGGATGAGCAGCCACCCCTCGGGCACGCGCAGCGGCGCGGGTCCGCCGCCGACCTTCAGCTCCTCGAACGGGAACTCCGGGCCCGCGAGGAACCGGTGCCGGGTCCAGCGCGTGAGGCTCGCCAGGTCGCGGTCGACCTCGTCCACCGGCACGTAGCTGATCCAGATGCTCTGCCGCGGGTCCTCGATCCCGGCCGGGAGGCGCACGCCCTCGCCCGGCCGCGTCTCGCCGAGGTCCCACATCGGCCGGTGCAGCACCGCGAACGAGCGGGTGCCGTCCGGGGCGGCGACGATCTCGGGGAAGAACACGCAGTCCTTGTTGTGGAACAGGCCCAGGTCGATGTCGAGCGCGTCGTCGTAGGCGAAGGTCACCGGGCCCAGGCGCCGCCAGTCGCGGAGGTCCTCGGACACGGCGAGCGCCGTCCGGGGCCCGAGCGGCCCGTAGGCGACGTACGTCATCACGTGCAGGCCGAGCGCCTCGATGAAGGTGATCCGCGGATCCTCGACGCCGGCGTTGTGCGCGCCGCGCTCGAAGCCGCGGTCGGGCGCGAGCACGACGCCCTCGCGCTCGACTCCGACGGGCACGCCGCCCTCGACGACCACGCGGGCCAGGCCCACGCGGGAGACGTTGCCGGCGGCGACCATCCGGGGCAGGAGGTACAGCTCGCCGTCGGGTCCGCGGCCGCTGCCGGGGTTGAGCACCCCCTCGGCTTCGAGGGCGTCGCCCGGGGCGGGCTCCATTACGACGCCGACGCGCTCGAGACGGTAGGGGACAGTGGTGAGGGTGGGAGACATGGTCAGCCTTTCACTCCGGATCCGAGATCGGTCGAGACGAAGTAGCGCTGGAACACGATGAACAGCACCACGACGGGCGCGGCGAGCACGACGGCTCCCGCGAGGATCGCCCCGAACGGGTTGTCGGTCGACGACGCCACGTTCGAGATGTAGTTGGCCAGGGACACGGCGAGCGGCTGCAGCGACGCGTCCTTGGTGATGAGGAACGGCCAGAGGAACTCGTTCCAGGGGCCGATGAAGGTCAGCAGCACGGCGGTCACCAGCGCGGGCCGCACCAGCGGGAGCGCGATGGTCCACAGCAGCTTCAGCTCGCCGGCGCCGTCGATCCGGGCCGCCTCGAACAGCTCCTTGGGGAGCTGCAGGAAGTACTGCCGGAAGATGATCACCGCCGTCGAGTTGATGGCGAACGGCAGGATCATCCCGAGGTGGCTGTCCGCGAGGCCGTAGTCGCGCGCGATCAGCACGTAGAGCGGGATCTGCAGCAGCTGGAACGGGATGACCTGCACCAGCAGGGCGAGCGCGAACACCGCGTTGCGCCCCCGCCACTGCAGCATCGCGAGCGCGTATCCGGCGAGGACGCCGAAGAACACCGTGCACAGCAGCACGCCGCCGGTGAAGATCCCGGAGTTGACCAGTCCGGTGAGCAGGCTGATCCGCTCGTTCACGTTGACGTAGTTGTCGAGCGTGAGGTTGCCCGGCTCCGGGATCGCTCCCGCCAACGTGGGGTCGGGATCCGTCTGCAGGGATCCGACGATCATGTAGTAGAAGGGGAAGAGGAAGACGATCGCGCCGATCGCGAGCACGACCCCGCGCAGGATCACGGCTCCGCGGCTGGAGCCGACGGGGCGCCTCCGCGGGGCTTTCTCCGGGGCGGCGGCGGGCACGGCCGAGGCGGCGCCTCCGGCACTGGACAGGGTGCTCATGAGTTCCTCTCCCCCGCGAAGCGGTTCTGCAGATAGGCGATGACCAGCACCAGCAGCACCAGGACCACGCCGATGGCCGAGGCCACGTCGGGCTGCCCCTGCTGGATCCCGAGCTGGTACATCAGCAGCACGGGCGAGGCGGACGCGCCGTTGGGGCCGCCTCCGCCGGTGAGGAGGTAGGGCTCGGTGAAGAGGTTCGCCCCGGTGACGGTCGACACCAGCAGCACCAGGAGGGTCGCGGGCCGCACGCTCGGCACGGTCACCGACCAGAACTGGCGGATGCGTCCGGCGCCGTCGGTCGAGGCCGACTCGTAGAGCTCCTTCGGCACGTTCTGCAGCGCCGCCAGGTACAGCAGGATGTAGAACCCGAGCTGCTTCCAGGTGACGTAAAGAGCGATGATCGGCATCGCGAGCTGCTCGTTGATCAGCCACGACGGGTTCGGCGCGAGCGGCCCGAGGAGGCTGTTGACCAGTCCGTTCCCGTTGAAGAGGAACAGCCACACGCCGACGACCGCGACGCTCGCCGTGACGTAGGGCACGTAGAAGCTGACGCGGAGGAACGTCCTCAGGTGCACGACCTTGTCGAGCGCCGCGGCGAGCAGGAGCGAGAGCACCACCGTCAGCGGCACGTTGATCACCAGGAAGATCCCGATGTTGCCGAAGGAGCGGATGACCTGCGGGCTCGAGAACGCCGTGACGAAGTTGTCGAGGCCGACGAACGGCCGCTCCACCTGCACGCCGGGAGCTGCGAAGAAGAAGTCGTGGAACGCGATCCAGACCGAGTAGACGACCGGGAACGCGAAGACCGCGAGCACGAAGAGGAGGTAGGGGCTGCCGAACAGCAGCCCGAGGGGCTGGGGCCCGAGGGGCTGGGGCCCGAGGACGCGGTGCAGGAGGCTCCGCTTCCCCGGCGCCCCGGCCGGCGCGGGCCGGCGGGTGAGGGTGGTCACGGCCGGGTCACTGCTGGCCGGCGAGCCCGGTGACGGTCTCGGCCGCTCCGTCGAGCGCCGTCTTCACGTCGCCCTCGCCGAAGATGACCGTCTTGCCCCACGCGTCGCGGATCGCCTGCAGCATCTGCACGGTGTTCGGTCCCGACGGCACCTCGATGGTGCGGCTCGCCTGGTCGCCGAAGCGCTGGTAGGCCGGGTTCGCCTCGAAGTAGTCGGCGTAGGTGGTCTGCAGGTCGGTGCGGAGCGGCATCTGGCCGGTGGTCTCCAGCAGCGAGCGGTCCTGCTCCTCGCTGGTCGCGAACTTCAGCACCTCCCAGGCGGTGCCCTTGTTGGCGCAGGCGGAGTAGAGGCCGACGTTCTTCGCGTCGCTGAAGGTCCAGGTGTCCTCGGCGGGCGTGCCGTCGGGGGTGGGCACCGAGACGGAGCCCCAGTTCAGGTCGTCGTAGACCGAGACCGCCCACGGGCCGACGATCGACATCGCGGCCTGGCCGTCGGCGAAGGCGTCGCCCTGGTACTGCTCGCGGCCGGCGAGGCCCTGGTCGTAGAGGCTCTTCCAGAAGTCGGCGACCTCGTAGCCCTCGTCGTCGGCGAAGGTGGCCTTGCCGTCCTCGACGAGGCTCGTCCCTCCGGTGGCCGCGGCGTAGAGCGGCATGAAGTCGAACTGGGTCTGGAAGAACTCGCTGGTGGGCGCCGGCTGGATCGCGGCGGGCGCGGCTCCCGATTCGACCAGCGTCTTCGACGTGGCGAGGAAGTCATCGTAGGTCGACAGCGACGGGTTCTCGGGGTCGAGTCCCGCCTTCGCGAAGAGGTCCTTGTTGTAGAAGATGACGACCGGGTTGCTCTTCCACGGCATCTGGAAGTACTCGCCGTCGGCGTTCTGGTACTGCTCGGCGAGGTCGCCGCTGCGGGTCTCGATGTAGTCGGCGCCGCCGTCGAAGCTCGAGAGGTCGACGAGTCCGCCCTGGCGCTCGAACTGGCCGACCGCGCTGGGGGCCGTGTTGAAGACGAGGCACGGCGCGTTGCCGGCCGTGATCGCGGCTCCGATGACCTCCTCGCTGCTCTTGCCCGCGGGTATCTCCTGCCCGGTGATCTCCTCGTCCGGGTGGTCCGCGTTCCAGGCGTCGACCATCGCCTTGCCCCACTGCACCTCCTGCTCGTTGTTCGAGTACCAGATGGTGATCGGTCCGGTGGCGGTGAGGTCGGTCGACGCTCCGCCGCCGCCGCTGCAGGCGGTGAGGGCGAGGGTCGCGAGGGAGGCGGTGGCGATCCCGGTCAGCCAGCGTCTCGTCGTCGAGGGGGCCATGGTGTTCTCCTTGTCCGGCGTGCGCGACGGTGCGCACGCGTCTTCAGTGGGTCGACAGCCGCGGAGGAGCGGTCGAGTGGCGCACCACAAGCCCGGCGGGCTCGAGGTCGACGTCGGGGGCGCTGCCGGACTCGATGAGGTCGAGCAGCGTGCGGGCGGCCTCCTCGCCCCAGCGCGCGGGGCGCGTGCGAGCCGAGGTCAGCGACGGGTAGACGTGGGCGGCGATCTCGGAGTCGTCGAAGCCCGTGATCGAGAGGTCGTCGGGGAGCCGGAGCCCGCGGGCGTGAGCGACTCCGAGGCCGGCGATGGCCATCGGGTCGTTGCCGAAGACGATCGCGGTGGGCGGGGCCGGGCTGTCGAGGAGGTGCTCCGTGGCCTCGGCGCCCTGCTGCGGGCTGAAGTCGGTAGCGATGGGGGTGGTGGGTTCGAGTCCCACCACTGTGCAGGCTTCTGTGAAGGCCTCGCGGCGGCGGGAGGAGTGGAGCAGGTGGTCCGGCCCCGCGACGTGGGCGATGCGGCGGTGGCCGAGCTCCGCCAGGTGCCGGACGGCGTCGGCGATGCCCGCGGAGTCGTCCATCACGACGGCGGGTGAGGAGGAGCCCTCCAGCCGCCCGAGCGTGACGGCCGGGATCTGCAGCTCGGCGAGCAGCGCCGGCCGGGAGTCGTCCTGCCGGAGGTCGGTGAGGAACACGCCGTCGACGCGGCGGTCGGCCGCGAGCGTGCGGTAGACGGCCTCCTCGGAGGCGCCCGGGTCGACCACGCTGAGCACCAGCACCCGGCCGCGCTCGGCGAGCACCCGCTCGACCCCCGAGATGAAGGAGGGGAAGAACGGGTCGGCCGCGATGACCGCCGGGTCGCGCGCCACCACGAGGCCCACCGCGAACGAGACGCTGGTGGAGAGGGAGCGGGCCGTGAGGCTGGGCCGGTAGCCGAGCTCGGCGGCGACGCGGAGGATCCGCTCGCGGGAGTCGGGCGAGACGCCCGGCCGGTCGTTGAGCGCGAACGAGACGAGCGCCTTGCTGACGCCGGCCTCGCGCGCGACGTCGAGGATCGTCGGTCTGCCCGCCATGGGAGCTCCTTCGCTCGTCGCCGCATCTGAACCGGTTTTGTAAACCGGTTCAGAGCACCGTAGCAGGGAGGCGGGCGGAGGAGAAGAGGGAGGTGGGTGAGGGCGTGCGCGTGCCACCTGGGGCGTGATTCCCGCCTGTCCCCGGTGCTGCGACGTGCACGTGTCGGCCGGTCGCTACCGTGACGGACACCTGTGTGTGGGCGCCCGGGATGGCCGCCGAGCGAGTGGCTCCCGGCCGCTCACGGAACGGTCGTACGGCGGAATCTGAGAGCCCTCCGCGTCCCGGCTCCGGCTCGGCTGGCTGGTGCTGGAGTGTCCCGGTGCCCGGTGACCCCGCAGGCGCTCCCCCGACCCGAGAGAGAGAACGATCATGGCCCGCCCCCACTCCGCCAGCCGCACCACGAGCGAGCAGCGCACCGAGCACGCCGAGCAGTACTCGGCCGGAGCGCGCTACGCGTCGGAGGCGTTCGGCACCTTCCTCCTGGTCGCCGGCGGCGTCGGCACCGCGGTCTTCGCCTCCGCCTTCCCCGACTCCGGCAACGCGCTCGGAGTCGGCTTCCTCGGCGTCGCCCTCGCCTTCGGCCTCACCGTGATGGCCGGCATCTACGCCGTCGGCCACATCTCCGGCGGCCACTTCAACCCCGCCGTCAGCATCGGCCTCGCCATCGCCGGCCGGACCGAGTGGAAGCACATCCCCGGCTACATCGTCAGCCAGATCCTCGGCGGGCTCATCGGAGCCGGAGTCGTCTTCCTCGTCGCCGCCGACGGCCCCGCCGGCTACCTCGCGGCCGCCCGTGAGTCCGGCTTCGCCTCGAACGGGTACGGCACCGCCTCCCCCGGCGGCTTCGGCCTCGGCGCCGTGATGCTGACCGAGATCGTCCTGACCGCCGTCTTCGTCGCCGTCATCCTCTCCGTCACCGCCAAGAGCGAATACAAGGCCGTCGCGCCGCTGGCCATCGGCTTCACGCTGACGCTCGTGCACCTGATCAGCATCCCGGTGAGCAACACGTCGGTGAACCCGGCGCGGTCGATCGCTGCCGCGGTGTTCGCGGGGCCGGATGCGCTGGGGCAGGTGTGGGTGTTCCTGGTGGCGCCGATCGTGGGTGCGGCGATTGCGGGGGTCGGGACGAAAGTGCTGAACCGGCGGAAGTAGAAGGGTGACGGCGCGCGCCGCGACGGGCTGCCTCCCTCGCAAGGGTACACCGACGCTCCCGACGCACCTCGAACGACAATCGGATGACCCGCGCTCCGTCAGCAGGGTGGCGGTGTGAGTAGAGCAATCACGATCCGGCTGAATCGGCTGATGCAACACGCGAAGGCACCGACTTGCCCCTCGGCTCACTCGAGGCGCATCCTCACCCCAGAGCGCTCGACTACGGCCTTGCTCCCCCGGCGCCACGACGCAGAGCTTGCAGCTGCTGGATCCCAGCAGCGACGGGCGCGTCGAGGTGCAGCCGAGCGCAACGGTCTATCGGACGTGCGCCCGAGGCCAAGCAACTGTGGTGCGGCTCCGCCTCAGAAACCCCCTCGCGAACCCAAAGCGAGACGTCCCGCCACGAGACGCCTTGCCGAGACAAACGTGCGCCCGAGATCCGACGAGCGCTTGGGCTTCGCCCGTGAGGCGACCGCGAGTCCCAGGAAGCTAATGTTTTCGAGCCGCCAGCACGGGGGAGAAGTTACGGTGCTGATCTTCCAACTGAGTGCCACGCGAACGGCACACCGGCATCGTTCCGGCTCGGACGGCCCCGCGGGAACATCTGACACCGGAACCGAGCGGCACAAGACGCCGACTCGATCCGCCTCCTCGACGTCGTGGCATCAGACCAAGGCGCACGGACAGCTTCCGTCCATGTGTCTCCCCGGGCAACTGCCACTCGACCCGTCTCGACCGTCGTGGCGAACCAGCGGCATTTTTTGGACACGGGAGACGACCGCAGTCGTAGCAGAGTGCGCGATCAAAACCCTTCCGGGCATGTAAAGATATGGCCAGCGCTCCCACGAGAATGAGCTCGTGTTGCAGGCGCAACGGGTTCGGAGGGGTGCGTGCGGGACGCTTGGAGATTGCTCAGAACAAACCACCCAGAGCTGGTTGACGATGTCGCCGACGGCAAACGGGTGCTATGGCTCGGCTCTGGCATCTCTCGCGATCAGGTACCTGACCTAGTTGAGCTGATCGCTCGAGTTCTGCGGTTCTTACGTGACCGGGCGGCGTCCGGAGAGTCGGACGCCGGAACTCACAGTGACGCTTTACTCGAAATTCTGGATGATTATCTTGCCCACGAACGTCCACGTTATGAGAGTGACCCAACCAATTGGGAGCCACTCAGTTTGGAGGCGCTTCGCGATCAATACAGCCGCGTACTGGGTACGGGAGTGGCCGGAAAACCCAATGATTACCTGCTTATCGAAGGCGCAGGCCTACCGGACCTGTACGGAGACCCGACTCTCAACCCTGGCCCAACCCACAAGCTGATCGCAATGCTCATCTCCGAGGGTGTCATCACGACCCTCGCGTCCGGAAACTGGGACGGTTTAGTTGAGAAAGCTCTCAAAGAGATTTCTGCTACAAACGCCCTCCTAGACGTCTACGTGAACGTTGACGATCCGAGAAGCGCCCAGGGGCACGCTGAGATCGCGAAGTTTCATGGATGCGCTGTTCGCACACTAAACGATTCTGCCCGGTACCGCGACAAGATTATTGCGACAGCTGCACAAATAAGCAGATTGCACGGCGACGTTTCATACGAACACATGCGGGACCACCTGCGCAATATCACTACCCGAACCCGATCGCTCGTTCTCGGTCTTTCGGTACAAGACAGCGACCTTCTCGAGATTTTTCAGGCCGCGGCGAGCCGGAGCCCCTGGCGCTGGGAAGCCTCTCATCCAGCGTACTTGTTTGCCGAACCTACCGTCCTGCCCTCTCAGAGAAACGTTCTTGAGGTCGCGTATGGTCCAGAATTTGGCCGCGACCGCCCAAATATTCTTGAACGCTCAGCGCTCGGCGCGTATGCCGGACCAGTCACAGCTGCCCTCCTGATCGAAGTACTCGCATCAAAGCTCGCGGAGGCTCTTCGGCAGCACCGGAATCTACCGATCAACACGACGCCGTTCCTGATAGAAGGTATTCGCCGTATCGTGTTACGTATTGTCCTCGCGTTCGGGCGAGATGAGATCCTACTCACCGACTTCTTGCTAAGCGAGTATTCTGACTTTCTACGGACATACTTTGGCCCCGCAACCATTGGCGCCGCCAAATATATTCCCTTCGCTCGAGGCACCAAGAGCGAGCTTCGAACAAACTTCAACACAATTGCCGCCGGCGTCGATCTTCTCGGAGTTGCAGTCGGAATGATCGGGCTCGGCGAAAAAACCGGTCGCTGGCGCATCTCGCTGAAGAGTGGAACAACCGGAAGCCGCGTCAGACTCTCACGGGTTGGTTCAACGATCGAAACTACCCTCGTTGTTGTTCGCGGGGCAAGAGAAGCCATCGCCGCCATGGCGAGCGACGATTGGGTTAGAGGCAGCGAAAACATGGTTCTCCTGCAAATGGAAGTTGGCTCTGCTGCGTCAGCTCGTTCACCCGGGGGACGAATCGGACGAGGACGAAAGATCCGCGCGCGTCGCGAGCTCGCATGGAGCGCTATTTCTGATTCTGCAGTAGACGTAGATGATCTAATGACTCGATTTGAAACTGGAGCCAGCCTGTGATGAGCACATCGATTCAACAAGGGCTCCGATCGGAGGTCATAACTCTTCTCGTCGACAATGGATATGTCGAAGTGCCCTCCCAGGTGAAAATTGGTGACGTAGAGCTTGATGTCCCAGATCTGTGGGAAAGTCCACGAGAAAACATGGATCTGACGTTGATCGTTGATCGACCTGAAACTCGCGAATCGACATCGCGACTCTACTGGTTAGTGCAGCGTTTGGCTCGGGCACTTGACTCAGCCAGTTCGCGCCGCACCGTGACCGTGATATTGATCGGTGAACCATCCTCGAATATAAATCTCAGTGAACTGTTCGAACTTGCCAGAGTGTTGCCCGTAAACGGCATGCTCGCGACTGAGCGCATGATCGGTCCGTTGCTGCGGTTGCAATTACCAGCTACCGCTACTTCTCAACTCGACGGAATTGCAGAAGTCACGGCAGCGATAAAAGAAAAACCAGATGCTGACGACTTATTAAGGCTTATCTATGCCGCTAGTGCCGGTGCCAGCGTAGTCAGCGACCGATACCGCGTTTGGCTCGATGAGTCGTTTGCAAGAATGGAGGGCTCTGATGCCTGACCTGCGCCTAAGGGAACTCGTTGTTGAGAATTTTCGCAGTATCTCTGGGCGATGCGTCGTTCCTCTCGACGGTTCAATCACGCTCGTTCACGGCGCGAACGGTGCAGGAAAAACTAGCTTGCTGAGTGCAATTGAACTCGCCGCAACTGGCCGAGTTGGGTTCCTGGAAGAACAGAAGGGAGATACGCGGTCGCTTCTTCTCAATCAAGATTTCTCGCTCGGAAGCGTCCGGTTGTCCTTAATTGACCAACAAAACGTAAGCCGGGTGGGTTCGTTCGAGCTCGACCGAGACCATGTCACGGGGGAAGCCGCACTGACGCCGGCGGAGCAGACATACTTTCTAGAGCGCAGCTTCCTGCCGCAAACCGCGCTAGGGCGACTCTTAGAGTCGTATACGGAGAGCGGAAAGCAAGTGGACACCGCGCTAGTCCGTTTCGTGAAGTCACTTGTTGGCCTTGACGATCTCGACGCACTTATCGACGGACTACATGCCGCCGGAGACGTTAGAAGAAGTAAAAGGTTGATTTACGCTTGGAATCGTAGCGCAGACGACCTGCAAGCGCTAAAAGATCGGCGAAAAGAAATTGTGAGTCGATTGAGCGTCGCTAGGGCAGATTTTGACGCCGCAGTGGCAACGCTTCGCGATCTCGTCGGCGATCCGGCCTCAACAGATGTTAGCGAGCTTTTGCGAGCATCGACCGAACAAAGTCGGGCATCTGAGACTGATCGCGCTGGACTCGCCCGCTTGGCAGAATTACAAGCCACGGTGGACGCTATTGCAAACATGAGACTGCGTTCAATTGCTGTCCACTCAAGCAGAACCGATCAGTTCGAAGCACTTCGGGCAGAAAAAGCTCAATATGCGTTCGAGGCCTGGGAGTCAGGCATCGGAGCGATAGCGCTTGCCGAACTCAATCGCATGCGCGAGATCTCATTGGGTCTACCTGCTGTCACCATTAGGCACATCGCAGATGCATTTGCCGAAGCTGTTGAACGCGCCGCACGACTTGACCAGCAGCACACTAATGCACTTGTGGCAAATCGGGAACGCGCCGTAAGGGTAGCCGGCCTGGACCAACGAATTCGCGAGCTTGATGAAGCAATCAACACTTTAGAAGAAGACGCTCGCGGGATTGAAGTTTCACAGGACGTTCGCATTCTGATTCAGATTCTCGAACTTGCGGTCCCAATAACACGCACCGACCGCTGCCCAATTTGTGATGAGCACTTCACTGGGTCGGGGTCGCTCGTGGACCACTTTGCAGAGAAACTCGATCGGTTGAGTGTCGACGCAAGTCGAATCGTCACTATCCAACGAGAACTGACAAAACTTCAAAAAGAACGGCTGGCGAGTTCTGGGCAAGCTGTTCTCGAGAAGAGCCTGCCCACGCTTTCGTCGGGTAGCTCGATGGATCAACTAATTCGTGACCTGAATGGAATGGCTGATGTTGTCGCCGAGGGCAGTGAGTTGCGCCGAGACCTCCAGTCGACGCAAGCAAGCATTGCTGAGGCGAATGCTCATGCAGCCGAACGCGCGATCATCGCCGATCGCGCGACTGCGGTGGCTAAAGAACTTGATATTGCATTCAAGAGTCTTTCCGCTCAAGAACCAGATGTAAAGCTTGGGCAGGAGATTGCGAAGCGCGTACAGGCGATTCGCAACAGCAATATTCGGCAACTCCGCGAAAGAAAGGCGCGCGAAGCTATCGAGGATGCTCAACGGGAAGTGAGGAGGTGGGAGCATGAGTTGACTAAAGCTGAGCAGGAGATGGCAGCCTTAAAAGCTCAACTGCTCACTGCCGAGTCGCGGATGGTCGGTTCCCGCCAAGTTCTACAAACAGCCGAGCGCACGAGATCCAAACTCATCAATGAGGTTTTCGATCAATCGTTGAATTCGCTATGGGCACAGCTATTCAGTCGCTTTGCTCCGTCTGAACGATTCACTCCCCGCTTTGTGAAACAAACCCAGGCGAGCCGGTCGGTGGACGTCAGCCTTGAGACCGAGCTGCCCGGCGGGAAAGCATCAGGAAGCCCTGGTGCCATGCTCAGCTACGGCAACACAAACTCCGCCGCTTTAGCGCTGTTCATGGCCTTACATCTATCCGCTCCCAGTGAGCTTCGATGGCTCGTCTTCGACGATCCTGTTCAATCCATGGATGATATCCACGTTGCAAATTTCGCCGCAATCGTGCGGCAACTCGCTTTCGTTCACGATCGTCAGGTGATCATCGCAATCCATCAACCGGAGCTGTTCGATTATCTTTCCCTCGCACTAGCACCTAGCCACCCAGCCCAATCGCTGGTGCGTATCACGCTCGACCGTGGAACGGGGACAACAGTTGCAGACATAGATCGCGTTGAGTACGTGGATGAGCCATCGTTGCGCCAAGCGAATTGATCCTGCTCAGCGCAGATGCAATTAGCGTGGCAGCGCGACCGGTTCTCTAGTTCAGTTGACAACTGGTTCGAGGAGGAGCGACCAGCCGGCTGGCTTCTCGACCGCGCGGCCGTCGTGGTCAGTGAAGACGTAGAAGTAGAACGTGGAGAGCCGCTTGTCGTTGCTGCCCGACAGGGCGCCGGCTGCGTAAAGCCGTGTCGTCCACTGCTCCCCCATGACGGCTTGCGCCCAGGCGGTGTACTCGTCGGGTTCGAGGATCTCTGAGTTGCCGACGAGGAGGTTGACGCCCTTCACGGACACGCTCACCAGCGAGAGCGTCGGGTCGGCGCCGGAATTGGGTTCGAGTTCCGCGGCAGGTCCGCGGTCCATGAGGACGGACACCTCGGAACGACGGTTGGTCAGAGATCGTCCCTTGAGGCGTGGGAGTTGCCGTGCGCGAGCGTGAGCGAGCTCGTGCAGCTGAGCGTCGGTGAGCCCGGGCTGTGAGGTGATCCGCTCGCCGGCGTCAGTAAAGAGGGTGCGTTGCATCAGGCGGATGTCACGCTCGTGCTTGTTGACGATCTTGCGGACGAGTGGCGAGACCATGCCCGGAGTTTAGAGGGAGAGAAGACAGCCCTCTGCCGGTCGTGGGACGCTGACGGTATGACGACTCCCCGCTCTCCTCTGGCGCGAACCGCGTTGTTCGCGAACGGCATGGTCTGGTTCGGGGCGTCGGTGATGTTCTTCGCGATCGCCGGCGAGCAGACCTACGCGGCGTTCACCGGTGAGTGGTTCAACGTCCTCGGCTGGGCGCTGATCCTGGCCGTGGCCGTGGGGCTGGCGGTCGTGGGTGTGATCGAGAATCGGAACATTCGCGCGGGGAAGAAGTACCGGCCGCGACCGCGGCGCCGATGACTCGTACGGCTCATGCCGCTCTAGTGGTCTGGCTTCTTCTGCTGACCGGACTGTTCGCCGTGCCCGTGGCTGGTGCGCTCTATCAGGCGCGGGATCCGGAGTACTCCTGCCTGGTTGACCGGCAGGCGCCGCCGTCGAACGGCGTCGACTACGAGTGGAGCGTGCGGGCACGGATCACCCCGTTCCCGCTGGGGCTCGAGTGCACGTTCATCCGGCAGTCCGGGGAGGAGATCGTCGAAGGTCCGGGCTGGCTGCTGACGATGTTCGCCGCCTCCGCCGGCGCCTTCGGCGCGGCATCGATCGCTGCGCTGGTGTGGCGGGCACCTCGACCAGCCTCCTCGCACCGGACCGTCACGTAGACGAAGCACTCCGACCAGAGCTCGGCGCGTGGTGACCGGGGGGTCGAGGGGGCTCTCCCCCTCGTGCGGGCCGGCCCATTTCGAGTCGGCTCGCCGCGCGTTCAGAGCGCGAGCGTGCGGAGCATCAGGAGGGTGGAGCCGATGGGGGTGCCGAAGTCGGTGTAGTCGTGGGTCGCTCGGTGGTTGGTGATGAGGTCGAGGGCGACCAACTCCTCCTCGGACTCGTCGGCCATCGGGTCGGGGTCGTCGTCCCATGCTCGGAGCACGGTCCGGTCGGCGTCGAGGACTCGCCAGAGGCCCCACACTCCGGCGACGGGCCCGGTCGACTCGTACTTGAACACGAGAGCGGTCGCGGTGGGCCAGCCGTGCGCGGCCGCGGCGTCGATCAGCGCTCGCGCGGCCGCGGCAGTCGCGGCCTGGTCGCCGGTGGCGGTGGCGGCGTCGACGGCGGCTTGCGCGTCGCGCAGCGCCGGGGTGTGTCCCCACACGTCGACGTCGACGGTGGGAGTCGTGGTGGTGGTCATGGTGAGCCTTTCTGCAAAGTCGAGGCGGGAGGGGGCGGGCTAGCTGAGGCTGGCGGCGTCGGCTGCGGTGGTGTCGCCGGTGACGACCTGCTCGACCGGGGAGAGCGCGTAGCCCCATGCCGCGAGCTGGCGGAAGTGAGCGGCGGCGCGCTCATCTCCCCGGCGCCACGACTCCTTGCTCGTGTTCGCCTCCTCGCCTCCGAGAACCACGGCCAGCGCGACGAGGCGGGCCTTCGCGGGGTTGGCCTCGACCAGCGCGCCGAGAGCGTCGGCGTGGTAGCCGGAGGGCTGCGCGATCCCGAGGAGGGTGTGCGCGAGGGCGTTGCCGTTGCTCATTCCGGAGGACACCGAGAAGCGGTGCACGGTGAAGCCCAGAGCGATCACCCGGTCCGCGTCCTTCGGGAGGGTCTTGCGGGAGGGTCTTGCGGGAGGGTCTTGCGGGAGAGGAACGAGGCGATCCACTCGCGGCGCACCGTCTCGGCCGCGTGCCACGCCTTGTTGTTGGCGACGAGGGTGCGACGCTCGGCCTTCTGCTCGTCGGTCATGGGGCCTGCGGTGTTCCCGCCCTCCTTGCGGAAGCCAGCGGCGCGGGGGTCGGAGAGGTAGTAGCTGACATCGGCGCTCGAGCCGGTGAACACGACCCGGACGTAGGCGGCGCGTCCCTCGACGTTCTCGATGTCGGCGGCGTCCACCCGGCAGCTGTCCTCCTTGCGGAGGTCGCGGATGCTGGTGTGGCTGGTGTCGCCGTAGTAGACCTCGCTGTCGAGGATCGCGAAGCCGCGGGCGGTCAGCTCGGCCTCCGCAGCGGCCTTGACCTGTGCGCAAGCTCACTCGTCGCGGGCGCGCTGCGCGGAGCGTTGTGGTCCGCGGACGCTAGATCGGGGCATTGATCGTTCTCGCTAGTCCGCTGGACGATCCGGACCGCAGTCGTCTCGTCGCTCTCCGCGATCTGGACAGGGATGGTGGAGGGTCCAGCCTCGCGGGTCGCTAGCAAACGGCGCTGGCGGGCGCTACTTTCGAAGCCACGAGCGTTGACCGTATCCAGCCGAACCGCCTCCACATAGGCGGCAGGAATGATTCCGCGACTAGGCGAAGAGACGCAGGTCGCTTTCGAGCAACCGCTCCTCTTTGAGTGCGTCGATGAGCGCTCGAAGCGCACCCACTGCGAAAACTTCCGCACTACTGTAGTCATCAGAACTTGCGGCCTTGTGTGCGGCATGCAAAGCTGCCTGGTGTTTCGCGTGAATATCATTCACAGAAAAAACGGCTTCGAGAAGGTCGGCGAAATCCTCGAAATAGCGGTAAAGCGTGCCGATACCGACGCCAGCGCGAGCAGCCACTTGGGCGGTCGTCGCCCTTTCTCGGCCGACCTCGACGATGGTCTGCCGCACTGAAGCGACGATCTCTGCTCGAGTCCGATGAGCGCGATTCTGAAGTGGTACTACCGGTGTACTGCGTTTGGCTGACCTTGTCATACCTACCATCTTCACACCTTTGGGGTCTAATATGACACATACTCATGTGACGATTACAGCGCCTCGTCGAACCTGCACCAACCCCTACTATCGCCGCCAGGTGCTTCTGAAATATGTAACCAAGAAACCTCTTCGCGCTTGAAAATCCTTCACTGCAAAATGAGCGATCGCCATACTTCCTGCCTTCCATCACCCCAGCGAGAGCTGAGAGTGCGCGGCAGTGGACAGGGCTGATGACCACGTGGAATTTATTTCTTTCGAGGCCAACACGTTGACTATCGACGCGGTCGTGTGCGCTCCATGCTGCGACCATCCGTACACGGCCCTCGCAGTCCCTGATCTCGTGCATCACACCGGCGGGGACGGCAGCACTGTGATTCTTTCCCTCATGTCATGGCTGGTCGAAGCCGACCTCCATCGCTTCGCATTTCCACCCCGTAACTTCTGGCGACGTCATGGTGCGCTCCGCAACCAGTAGCCGTATACTCCCGACATGACAACGACTGCCCTACAGGGCCTCACCCAGCAACTCACCGACGTCGATAATCTGATTGACCGCCACCAGGGCAGAGGCCGGCCGGGAACTAATGAACAGCCCCTGTTGCGCTCGTGTGTTGTTCTGACATATGCAGCCTGGGAGGTATACATCGAGGAGTCTCTCGTATGGGTCGCCGAACGACTAGTGGCTCCCCCGCACGGCATCGAAAAGCTTCCGCAAGCTACAAAGAACCTTATAGCGCTTTCGGTATCAAAAAACCCATGGATTCTGAGTGAAGATGGTTGGCGCACGCAAACACTTTCCATTATCACGAACAAAGTAAGAGGAGATGCGCTGAATCCTACCGATTGGGGATTGAACACTGCCGACGTTAGACGTATTAACGCTTTGCACATAGAAGTCTTGGGCCAAACGCTTCTTTCGCAGTGTAACTGGCAGAACTTTACTAATCAAAACGTACTTGACAAAATCAACGCCCTAGTCCGACTCCGGAGTGAGATTGCCCATCGCGGCCAAGCAGATAATCTTTCTCTCCCTCAGATTCAACAATACAGAGATTTCGCCCAGCGACTTTCGGAAAAGCTCGACTCCGTTATCGAGGCCTGGGTAACAAGCCAGCTCGCTAAGGCTTAAGTGATCTCGAGCTGCCATGAGTGATGATGAAAAAGTACAGTGGATGCGAAACACCCTCCTTTCCTACTTGGAGATCCTTGAGCTGGACGGTTACGAGCATTTGACAGAGAAGGCTCAAGGATTAGAAGTAAGCCGACGCATTCTTGCTGAAATCTTGCCGAATGAGCCCTTTTACATCGATATGAATCAACCCAACTGGTACTGGGACGTGAAAACGCCCGTAGCCAAAGCAATTGGCGTTTTGAATGACTGGAGTAACATTAGGAAATATCTCGACGCCGAACCTCCTACAACCCCGTCCGACTCACTGCACCCAGTTGTTTGGGGGGCAGCAAAGGATCTTTGGAAGATTGGTCATCACCGCGAGGCCGTGGCACGAGCTGCGACGTTCTTGAATGCTCACATTCAGGACAAGTCGACGCGAACCGATATTTCGGACAAGAGTTTGATGGGCCAAGTGTTCTCTGATGGTGCCGCTTCCGAGAAGACTCCTCGATTGCGCTGGTCCGGATCGGGATCGTCTGAGACGACCATGTCGATGCGGAACGGTTTGGCTGGTCTAGCTCAGGGGATATTCATGACTATTCGTAATCCTGCAAGCCATGAAACAGCTCAGATTGATCCGCAGATGGCCCTCGAACAGCTTGCGACACTCAGCCTCCTCGCTCGGTGGGTCGACGAGTGCCAGCTAGACACTGGCACAGAGGCGCGACGTTCTTCCGACACCCCTCATAGCGGTTGAGCCGCGCGCCGAAGCATCGTAGTGGCGTCCTCACCCACCACGAGGACACACAGTCAGACTGAAATCGGGACGGTACTCATGTCTTTGGAACCATTGGCGGGAACGGCCCGGCAGGCGCTGCTCGCGATCGACGACGCCACCGGCTAACGGGCTCTCGCCCTCACGCTCTATGACATCCCCGAGCCGCATCCGGATGCGACCTTCGACGACATCGTGGCCTTCCGTCAGAGCAAGCAGAAGCTCCTCACCCGGTACATCGACGGTCTCCGGGACGTGCGGCTCGCCGTCGCCGAGGCGGACGACAGCAGGGAGCTCGAGGACGCGCTCCTTATCTACAAGGCGCGCGTCACGGACCTGCACCGAGCATCCAGACCCCTGAAAGACGAGGCCGACGGACGACTCGATCCGACGACTCTGCTGATCCCGATGACCGAGGTCGGCGTCGCGGTCGGAGACTGGTTGCCCTCAGGGCCGGGCTTCGCTCCGATCGTCCTGGCGGTGCGAGCCGTCGCGTCGGTCGTCACTCTGCGCCGACACGACGCGACGTCCTACCTCTCCGCTGCGGTGGCGAAGAACCTGATCGAGGCGCCGGAGAGCCGGGCGGTGACGGTCGGCCTGCGGGACTGACCGCGTCACAGCGACTCCGGTCATGTCTCCGCCAACCGCGGGCGCGGCCAGTGATCTGCCACCACCGCTCCGGTACCGTCTCCCCCATGCCCGACCCCACTCCCGACGCCCCCGAGGTCGCCGCCGAGCACCTCCGCGCCGAGCTGCAGCTGCGGCGCTTCGGTCGGCTCCGCCTCACCATCGACATGGCGCTGGGCAGCGGGATCCTCGCTCCCTACGACCTCGTCGTCCTCCGCCTCGACACCGGCGCGGAGATCATCCGCGTGAAGGCCGACCTCACCGATCCCCACTACCTGCTCGGTCAGGTCGAGCTCGACCTCGAGACGAAGACGGTCGCCGAGTTCCTCGAGGAGTGGCGTCCCGCCTGACCGGGCCGGCACAGCCGCGATCCCGGGGACGGGACGGGGCCGAGGCGACCGGAGCAGGACTATGGAGATCCGCGCCCCCTCGCGTCACAGATCCGCAGGAACCTTGTCCCGCTCGTCGGCGACCACCACCGGCACCCACGCACCGCGCGCCGGCCGCCCCGCCCACCACACGTACACCCCGGCGGCGACCACAGCGCCTCCGGCCGCGATCGCCCACCACGGGAACCCGGCGACGTCGGGCGACTCCCCCGCCGCGTCCACGTCCGACTGCGGCGTCGGGATCACCCTTTCGCCGGTGACGAGGATGCGATGGGTGTTGATCCCGAGCGGGGTGCAGGTGACGAGGGTCAGGAGGTCCTGGCCGGGCTGCACGAGGAGGCTCTGCGTGTCCTCCGGCTCGACGACCAGCGTCTCGCGCACGCGGTAGGTGACCACCTCGCCGTAGACCTCGATGGTGAAGGTGTCGCCGACGTCGACGCGGTCGAGGTGGGTGAAGAGCTCGGCCGAGGCGAGGCCGCGGTGGCCGGTGAGCACCGAGTGGGTGGAGGGGCCGCCGACCGGCAGGGCGGTGCCCTCGAGGTGGCCGACGCCGCGCTCGAGGACGGCGTCGCTCGTGCCGTGGAAGATCGGCAGGTCCACGTCGATGGCGGGGATCCGGATCCGGGCCATCAGCCCCTCGGCGTCGCCGCGCAGGAGGGAGGAGTAGCGCTCGCGGTCGGCGACCTGCTCGTCGTCGGCGAGGGGGAGGCGCTCGTTCGCGGCGACGGCCGCGCCGCCACCGCTCAGGCTCTGGTTGTAGGCGCGGGCCTCGACGAGGTTCTGCCGGAGGGTCTCGGCGCCGAGGTCGGTGATGTCCTGGGTGAGGGAGTCGATCTCGCGCGCCTGCTCGACGGCGCTGAGCCAGCTGGCGGCGACGGGGTACAGCAGCAGCGCCACTCCCGAGAGGCTGATGAGCGCGATGACCAGCGGGGCGATCGGCAGCCGCCAGCGCGGCCGGCGGTGGATCCGCCTCCGCGGAGGAAAAGGGCTGGAGACAGAGGAATGCGGGGCACCCGACGGGTGCCCCGCATTCGACTTCGTCATGGTGCGACGTTACTCCGCGGTCTGAGCAGCCAGCGCGGTGCGGCGGCGCGAGGCGATCAGGCCCGAACCGATCGCGAGGGCGAGGAGCGCGCCTCCACCGAGGGTGAACCACTGCGCGCCGCCACCGGTGAGGGGCAGGGCGAACGCGGGCACCTGGGTGTGGAGGAACTCGACGTAGTTCTGGATCGGCGCGGTGGCCGAGCTCGGTCCGGCGACGACCTGCGTCAGCACCTGGGCCGGGGTGGGCAGACGGAATCCGGCGGGCGGGGTCAGCTCGCGGACGTAGTAGTTGCCCGGCGTGATGATCGGGATCTCGACGAAGCCGTTCGCTCCGGTGGTCCAGTTCTGGTTGCCGTTGATGAACACCGGGTTCTGGCCGAGGTTGGCGTCGTTCTCGGTGAGGAACACCTGGTAGACGGCACCCGCGAGCGGCACGCGGTTGGCGCCGTTGTTCTGGTAGGCGTACACGGTCAGCTGACCGATCGGGGTGCTGCCGGTGACCGTCTCCGTGGCCCCGTTCACGACGCTCGTCGCCGAGTTGGTGATGATGCCGTTGGCCGGGATGGCGGTGGCGCGGGTGAGCACCGTGAGGGTGACGACGCCGCCCTGCAGGCCCTGGAGCTTGGTGAGGCCGGACTGCAAGAAGTTCAGCGTCACGTTCCGGGTCGCGGCGTCGTAGCCGAGCGTGTAGTCGGTGTTCGCGATGAACGCCGGTGCGGGCGCGGTGCCCGCGGCGCTGGTCACCGTGATGCCGGTGGGCGCGACGCCGGCCGGGCCGGTCGGCAGGTAGGTCAGCTCGGCGGGGAGCGTGTCGGTGAGGGTGAACGCCTCCAGCGCGTCACCGGCGGCGAGCACCGGGACGTCCGAGGCGATGGCCCAGCGGATGAGGTCGGGGTTGCGCGCCTCGACCGAGTTCGCCGCCGCGGGGACGCGCGTCTTGGTGAGCTCCGTGACCGCGTTCTTGGGGTAGACGTGGACGTCGTAGATCCACTGGTTCGCCGGCGCACCGGTCGGACCCGTCGGGAACGGCAGGGTGACGAGGAACGGCGCCGCACCGTTGGTCGCTCCGGCGGGGAGCTGGGTCTCGGTCACGAGGTAGAGGCCGATCGGCATGCTCGCGCCGTTGTTGAACACGGCCTCGCCGTCCGTGCCGCTGGTGGCGGTGAAGGTGTCGGCGGCGGTGACGCGGGTCGCCGCGGTGCCCGGGGTCAGGTTCGCGACCTGGTTCCAGCCGTCGGGCGTGGTGAGGTCGACGCCCTGGACGCGCGCGGCGGTGAACACGGCTCCGGGCAGCGCGTCCCCGGGGACCGTGATCTCCTGGCCGGTGCCGATCGCCTGGCCGTTGTTGGATCCCAGCGCGAGCTTGTGCACAGTGAGGGTGCGGCTGATGGTCGGGTCGATGTTGCCGGGCAGCGTGACCGCTGACGCCGGCGCGACGGCGGTGAAGACCGCCGCAGCGCTCAGCGCGAGGACGCCGGCTGCGGCGGCGAGCCGCCTGGTGAGTGAGCGGGACATGTGATCTCTCCTACTGAGGTCGTGAGTGCTGGTGCCGTGGAGTCGAAGGTGTGCGGGAAGGGGTCTGCGGGAGAGCGCCGGGGCTCTCGGTCGGGGCGTCACCGGGAGGGGCCTCGCAGCCTCCGGCGCCGCTCCCAGAGGAGGAGGCCGAGTGCGAGAGTGAGCACCGACCCCCCGCCCAGGAGGAACGCGTCGGTGCTGGCGCCACCGGTCAGCGGCAGGCGTGTGGGGTCCACGGGGGCGTTGACGAAGCGGTAGACCGCCGTCTGACCGGCCGTGGGGGCCGTGATCGTCCGCGAGGCGACCGGGGACCACGTCGTCCCGGTCAGGCGCTCGAGACGCAGTTCCTGGTACGCGAGGCGGCGGGTCGGATCCGTCGCCGCCTCGGACAGCGTGTAGCCGTGGCCCGGTCGCACCTCGAAGGTGCTCGCCGGGTTGCCCGCGGCGGCGTACTCCGCGCCGGCCCGGGTCTCCGTCGGGAGCGTCGCTCCGGCCAGTGCGGCGGGCGTCGCGGTGACGCGCCAGTCGGCCGCCTGGAAGCCGGTCTGGGGGCGCAGGACCTGCTTGACCAGGGTGATCGTCGCGCTGGCGTTGTCCACGGTGCAGGTGACGGCGGCGCCGTTCGTCGGGGTCACGTCTCCGGCCGCGCTCACGGTGAGGACGGCGCCGGTGTCGGTGCGGCACTGCCAGGGCCCGGTCTGCACAGAGGTGGCGGGGCCCCCGGTCTCGGCGAGCCGGTAGGCCACACCCGGGGTGACGGGGATCGCCGACACGCCCGCGGAGCCCGCGCGGCCGGTCGGGCCGGGCAGGGCGCCGGTCGGGCCGGTGGCGCTGAGCGTGAAGTCGCTGGGCAGCGCGCTGCCGGAGCTCACCGTCTTCACGAGCGTGAGGGAGGCCGTGGGCCGGTTCACGATCGAGCACTCGACGACCGCCGCGGAGGCGATGCCGGTGAGGCTCGCGCTGATGACGGTCCCCGACTGCGAGAACGTGGTCGCCCGCGCGGCGCCGTTGACCGTGCAGGCGCCGCTGACGAACGCGAAGCCCGTCTGCTGCACCTCCGAGACGGTGAGCGTCGCCCGCGACGCCTCCGTGCCGAACAGGACGGTCCAGGCGGCCTGACCCGCCGCGTCCGTCTGCTGGCGGGGCGACTGCTCCGGCAGCAGGGCGACGGTGCCCGCGGTGGCCGTCGCCGTCGTGCCCACCGTCCAGTCCACGCCGGGGCGGGTCGTGCCGGAGGCGTCCCGGATCGTCTTGGTGATGCGCACCGTGGAGGCGGGGCGCGGGGAGTTGAAGAAGGTGCAGGTGACGTTGACGCCGAGCCGGTTCGGGAGGGTGACCGTGCCGGTCGGGTTCGAGCCCGTGCTCACCCGCACGCCGTCCGCGTAGCACTCGTAGATGCTCGTGTAGGCGGTGATCGGGGAGGCGGAGCCCGCGGCCATCGCCTCCGAGACCGTCACCGTGCTGTTGATCGGAGTGGGGAAGGGGCCGATCTGCGCGGTCTGGCGGCCGGTGGTGGCGCCGGTGGTGGTGGCCGTGGCGAACGGCGACGCCGGGGAGCCGGCGGCGGCCGTGAGCTGGAACTGGTCCGCCGCGGCCAGGCGCCCGACCACGCTCTTCTGCACGGTGATCGTGGCCGGCGAGGAGCAGCCGGAGAGGTCGACGGCATTGACGCTCACGCGCGGCGTGCCGCTGACGCGGGTCCAGGTGGTGGCGTCGAACTCGTAGGCGCTGCCGGGGATGGCGGGAACGCCGTTCGCGGCGGCGACGTCGCCGTTGGCGAGGTAGACGGTTCCGCGCGGCGAGAAGGCGATGCCGTTGATGTTGGCGAAGGCGGCGTCGGTCCCCGTCACGGCCTTCGCGATCGACGTGTTCACCGGGAGGGTGCCGCCGGTCGCCGCGGCCAGGGCGTCGGCCGGCACTGTGAAGATCGCGGCGCTGCTGGCGTTGTTGACCGAGCCCGCGCCGACGACGTAGAGGTTGCCGCGAGCGTCGAACGCCATGTCGCCGTTGCCGTTGGGGGTTCCGGAGGTGGGGAAGGAGCCGACGAGGGCGAACCGGGTGGCGACGGGGTTGGCCTCCGTGAAGCTCCAGATGTAGAACTGGCCGCTCGCGAAGCTGCCGAACAGGTACCGGCCCGTCCGGAGGTCGACCGCGCCGGCGACGATGCTGCCGGCTACCTGCGCTCCGCCGGCCACGGTCGTGTACGCGCTGTTCGCGATCCTCTGGAAGCCGGCCTCCGGCGTCCACTTGAGGACGGCGTCGACGTCCGTCGCGTCGGACGAGCGGTCCAGCGCGTAGGCGAAGGCGCCGTTCGCACCGACGCCGAGCGCGTTGGCCTCGGCGGTCCCCGACCAGCTGCCGATCGAGGTCAGGGATCCCGTGACGATGTCGGCCTGCTGCAGGGCGCCGGCCGCCGTGAGGGAGTAGAAGCGGCCGGTGTCGCAGAACAGGCGCGGCGTCTGCACGGTGTTCGTGAAGGTGCAGAGCACCTCCGTTCCCGCCTCGCTGGGGATCGTGATCGACCCGGCGGCGGATGCTCCGGAGGCGATGACCGTGCCGCCGCGCGAGCACTCGTAGCTGTTGGAGTACCCCAGGCCCGCGCCCGCGGTCTGCGCCTCGGCGATCGTGTACGTCGCTCCGGACTGCACGGTGAGGCGGCTGATCTGCGCGGCCTGGATCCCGGTGGCGGTGCCCGTGGTGGTCGCCGACGCGAGGACCGTCGTGCCGCTGCGCACCGAGAGCGTGAACTGGTCGCCCGTGGCGCTGCGCACCGGCAGGTTCTTCCGGACGGTGAGGGTCGTCGCGGCCTGGATCGTCACCGACGTGGGGGCGGAGGCGATGAGGCCGGTGGGAGTCGTGGTCCCGGTGCTGTACGTCCCGGCGGCGGCGGCCACCACGTCCACGGAGATCGTGCACGAGGTCGCACCCGCGGCGAGATCGCCGCCGAGCGTCGAGACGCTGGAGGATCCGGCGGCCGCGGTCACGGCGAACGCCGTTCCGGTGACGTCGGTGCAGGACCCGCCGACAGCAGGCGTCGGGGCCACGACGAGGCCGGCCGGGAGAGCGGTCGAGAAGCGCCAGTCCGCCTTCGCGAGGAGGTCGCTGGTGTTGGTGACCGTGTAGGTCAGCGTGGTCGGCACCGTCGCGGTCGGCACGGCCTGCGTGAAGGCCGCGTCGAGAGCGGGGGTGACGTCGAGCACGCGGAGGTCGTCGACGGCGAAGGCGCTTCCCGTGCCGGTGACCGTGTTCACGAGCTGCACCTGGGCCGCCGCGATCTGCGCCGGAGTGAGGAGCGCGGTGCTCGTGCCGGTGTAGGCAACGGCGCGGGCGGAGGCGGGGAGCGCGGGATCCACGAGCGCACCGAGGCCGCCGACCAGCGGGAGGGTCGGGGACGTGTAGAACACGCTGCCGGTCGCGGCGCAGGGCACGACCGGTGCGGCGAATCCGGTGAGGACGGTCGACCCGCCCGACACCAGGTTGAGGGAGAGGGACGCGTTGTTCGTCCCGCACTGCCCGCCGGCGGCGTTCATGCCGACGGCGTAGTAGCGGGCGGCGGGAGCGGAGACGCCGATCCCCGCGGCGCTCTGGGCGACGGTCGTGCCGCCGGTGACGGCGGCGTACGGGTACTCGACCAGGGCGTGGTTTGCCTGCGTGCCGGTGTTCGAGCCGTTGGCCGGTGCGGTGCTGGAGGTGGACCCCGGCACTCCGGCCGCCACCTGACCGAGGACGTCCGCCATGCGGCGGGTCTCGCGTGCGGCCGACGATCCCGTGCCGACGGTGAGGAGGGGCCGGGTCGGGCAGAAGGCGGCGTTGGGGTACGGCGCCGTGTAGTTGACCAGGACGCCGGTGCAGTTCGTGGCGGTCGACCAGCCGGTGGCGGCCGTGTAGCGGCCGTTCGCGTAGGCGGTGAGCGCGCTCGGGGTGGCGGTCAGGCCCTGCTCGAAGGTCTCCGTCCACACCTGTCGCGGGGCCTCGGCGACGCCGGCCGCGAGCGTGGAGAAGCCTCCCGCTGCTCGCGCCGTCGCGGGCGGGCCGCGGTCCGACTCCTGGTCGTCGTCCGAGGCCGCCGGAGGAGCGGGCGCCGACTCGGCGGGCGCCGACTCGACGGGCTGCTCCGTCCCTGCGGCGCCGCGGGGTGCTGCGGGATCGGGCTCATCCTGAGCGGGCTCCTCCGCCGTCGCACTCGGCGACTCCGCGGCCTCGGCGGGTGCGGGAGAAGCGGAGGTCGACGGGGCGGACGCGGAGGGGGCTGGTGCCGAGGTGGCAGACGCGGAGGGGGCGGGTGCCGGATCGGCCTCGGGGGCTGCCGGCGGTGTCGGTGCGACCGGCGTCGGGAGAGGGGCGGGGGCGTCGCCGGCGACCGGATCCGCCTGGTTCGCGGCCTGAGCGGAAGAGGAGGCGGAGACGTCGCCGAGCCCCCACGATCCGACGAGGAGAGCGCCGATCGTCGCGAAGACGACGGCCCGCATTCCGAGGCGCGACGGCGCACGGTGCCGTGAGGGGCGGCGCCGCCGGGTCGTGAAAGCCATGGTTCTGCTTCTCAGTCCTGTAGTCGGTCGTGGAGATGAGCGAAACGTCGACACGACGAACGACACGGATGTCGCAGCGAGTGCGGAGGCCCCAGACTCCGAAGGGGAGCACGCATTCCGCGCGGGCTTCCGAAGATGAACGTATAGGTCGGCCTCCCTCTCGCCATAGAGAAGTGGGCCCCCCTTGTCGGGGCCATAACCGATGAGAAAAGGACCGGGGTGAAGCCGAATATGGCGCCTTTTGACGGGTCCTCGCGAAGGAGTTCTAAGAAGTGAGCGCGCGCGACCGGCTCGGCTCACTCCTCCCGTCAGGTCCCGTGCAACGCTCGGGCCCCACCCGGCCACGTACTCGGTAGACGCCCGACCGACGAAGGATGGACCCGATGACGCGACGCACACTCGACGACCTGCTCTCCCGCAGCGACCCCGCGACCGACGACCGGGCGCCCGGCGTCCGCACCGCCCTGCACGCCGTGATCGCCGAGACCCGCGAGCGCGCGCCCCGCCGTCCCGCGCGGTCGAGGGCGTGGTGGCTGGCGGCTCCCGTCCTCCTCGTCCCGGGTCTCGTGCTGGCGACCAGCGCCGGCACCGACGTCCGCTCGGTCCCCGACTTCACGATCCCGATCACCTACACCACCGACTCCGGCTCAGCGGTGTCGTGCTCGATCGACTACTTCAACGGCGAGATCGACTACCGCGAGGTCACCACCTCCGCGACCGACTACCTCCGCGCGCAGGACTGGAACGGCATCGGCCAGCGGATCCACGACGACGCGCTCGCCTACACGACCGACCCCGCCTGGCTGGCCTCGGACATGAACAGCGACGGCCCCGGCCTCTCGGAGGAGACGATCCGCTGGCGGGCCTGGATCACCGCCGCGGACGACCACATCCTCGACACGATCCCCGAGGGCGTGATCGTCGAGGGCGACGGCGGCCTGGGCGGCAGCACCGACTGCACGGGAGCGCTGTGATGAGCGCCGGCGAGGCGGCGCCGTCGATGGCCCGCAGCGTCGTCCGCTCCCCCGCGCGCGACCGCGGGGCAGAGATAACGGCCCTGGTCGAGCGGGAGGCGGCGGACCTGCTCCGCTACTTCGCGCGGCGGACGGCGAGCCCCGAGGACGCCGCGGATCTCCTCAGCGACACCCTCCTGATCCTCTGGCGGAAGGAGCGGTCGATCCCCGAGGACGAGACGCGCGCGCGGATGTGGGCGTTCGGCGTCGCACGGCGGGTGCTCTCGGGCCAGCGCCGCACCGCTACCCGGAGGAGCGCGCTCGTCGAGCGGCTGGCGGAGGAGCTCCGCATCACTCCGCCCGCACCCGCCGACGACGCGGCGGAGGACGTCCGCGCCGCGATCGCGCAGCTGAAGCCCGTCGACCAGGAGATCATCACCCTCGTCTACTGGGACGGCTTCTCCCTCGCCGAGGCGGCCGAGATCCTGTCCCTCCGCGCCGCGACCGTGCGGAGCCGCCACGCGCGGGCGCGGGCGACGCTGCGGGACGCGCTGGCGGCGGCGATGTGAGGAGGGGTGCGCGGCGGGGGTGCCGGCAGCACCATCCGGAACACGTGGGGCCAGGCCGGCACAACGCCCCAGCAACGAACGACGTCCGGCCCCGCCCCGCGGGCACCTAGTCGAGGAAGTACGCGTTCACCTTCTCGTCGGTGTCCAGGATCTCCTCCGAGGGCACCCCGACTCGGGCCGCGAGGTCGATCGCCCCGAGAAGCGCGACCTCGATGTCGGGAGAGAACGCCCGGTCGAGGATGTCGATGAAGTGCAGCATTCTCGTCTCGAGCTTCGCCAGGAGATCGGCGTAGTCGGCGGCCAGCTGTTGATCGAGTGAGCGCTGGTCCTCGAGATATCCGGCGATGAGCGCTTCTTCCCGGGCGGAGAGCGAGGACGACGCGACGCTGAACATGACGGAGCCGACGGTGTTGCCGATGACGGCGCCGAGGACGGGGACCGGGATGAGCACCTGCCCGACGACCGAGGACAGCGCGCTGATGCCGGCCTGGAGGCAGAGGATCTCGGAGTTCTCGATGAACTCGATCTCGGAGATGTCGCCCGCTCGCAGCCTGCTCGCCTGGCCCGCGATCCCCAGCGCGGCGGTCGTGACCGTGTTCGCCGTGGCGGCCGACGTCGCAGTGAGATTGGTGAGTGAGTAGATCGTGAGACCGCGGATACCGCCCTTCACCGCGCCGAGACCGGAGGCGTTCGCGATGTCCTTCCAGTCGTCGGCCGAGAACTCCTTGAGCTTCGTGCCTTCGCGGCGCTTGGCGAGGACCGCGGAGACGAACGCGGTCCCACCCTCGATCCCGGCGGCGGCGACGGTGACCTGAGCGCCCTGGCGCACCGTCGCCCGGTTCTCCCGAACGGCAGCCGTGCGGGCGGCCTCGTCGGTCGCCGTGATCCTTCCCTCCTCCGCCGCGAACGTGTCGGTGTACGCACCGAGCTGCACGTCGCGGTACTCCAGCCGGGAGGGCTCGAGTGCCGCGATGTCGATCGTCTCGCTCGAGAAAAACGTCTTCACCCGGTTCCAGTCGCGGAGGGACGGACCGTCCCCGCTCCGGGAGAGGACCTTCGCCGCATCCTCGGCGGACATCGCGTGCAGCTTCTGGATGACCTCGAAGTGGTCGCTCGGGATCTGGTACCTGCCGCCGTTCCTCACGAAGTCCGGGTACCTCTCGAGGTGCTCCGTGATCGCGCCGAGGCCGAACCGCCCGCCGGCGGCGGAGAACTTCTGCTGGATCAGCAGGCCGTTCCGCATTAGATCGACGGGGCCGTTGTCGTTCACCCAGGAGTTGCCGCCGGTCGTCCCGAGCACAGCGGCACGGGCGTTGCCGATGCCGACCTCGGCGACCTCGGCGATGAATCCATGCGCGCCCTTCACCCCACCGCGGTTCGACGAGACCACGTCGCCTATGTGCAGGAGGGCTGTATCCAGATGGTCGAGAGCCGTCGAGAGGTTCCGGTCCTGCCTGCTCAGGGCGCCCATGAGTCGATCGACGCGCACCTGGTTCAGGTAGCCCACCCAGGCGGCGACGGCCTGCTCGTGAGTGCTTCTGGCGACGTCGGCGAGATCAGGCATCGTCGGCGGCCTGCTCCACACGGGCGCTCAGCAGTGCCGCACTCGCTTTCGCGACGTTCACCAGCGCGGCGAGCTGCGATTGCTGGGCGGGAGCCAGGGTCGCGAAGTCCGCCCCGAAGAGCGGCAGCGCCTCGCCGTAGACCTTCAGAAGCAGCTCTCGAGTAGAGGCGGTGCGCTGGAGGAGGTCGTCGATCTGCGCGTCCATCGCCTGCACCTGCGCGATGTTCCGCATGACGGCGGTGAGCATCTCGTGCTTCGTCTCGCGGTTCTCGAACTTCTTCTTCGTGAACAGGACGACCGAGGTGAGGACGGCGGCGCCTGCGAGGCTCCAGCCGACCGGGCCTGCCAGCGCGAGCAGCGCTCCTCCCGCGACGGTCCCTCCGCCACCGGCAGCGACGGCCCCGCCGCCGAGCCATGCCAGGGCGGCCTGGCTCGCAGCGGCACCGGACAGGGTCGAGATCGCGGTCCCGGTCGACGCGGTGCCGAACGTGGTGGCGACCCACATGGCGGCGGTCGGCGCGACGCTCGCGATCGCCGCTCCGGCGGTGACACCGGCGCCCGCTCCCGCCGCGGACTTCCGTGCAGCGACCAGATCAGCGCGGGCGATCTCCTCGGCGTCCAGGAACCGGGCTCTGTCGAGCTCGATCTGCTCGAAGTCCCCGCTGAAGGACTTGGGCGTGTTGGCGATGCTGTTCACCACGAGCTCGACGAGAGCGATCAGGTCGGTGGAGCGCTCGCGTTGCCGGAGGAGGGAGAGCCCGTCGTCGCTCATCGCCGTGAAGGCGCGGTTGTACTCGGCCGTGACCTCCTCGTACGACTGGAGGCTCCTCGGGCCGAACTTCTCGGCGGCTGCTTCGCGGAGATCGCCGGCCTGCTCCATCACCTGCGTCGTAGCGCTCCGCGCCCGCTTGCTCAGATCGCCGGCAGCTCGTGCGACTCTCTCCTTCGCCCTGTCCAACTCCGGTCGCTCGACCATCACCCGTACCTGTTCCCCGTAGACGCCTTTTCCCGGCTCGACACTATCCAGCCGCGTATCGAAAGGTGATCGGGAACACCGCTGCCAACGCTTCTCGGACACCCCTGCCGGGCGAGTTGCCCCCGCCGCTGTTCCTCCGGCTCGCGGCCCTCCGCGCCCCTTCACCCGGCACCCCCGCCTGAGTAGCATCCCCCGCATGAGCAGGCTCGTCGTCTCCGTCCTCACCTCGCTCGACGGCCGCTTCGAGGGGCCCGGGCACGACCTCTCGGCGCTGCCGTTCGAGGACGCGTTCAACGACCACAACCTCGAGCTGCTGCGCCGCGCGGGCACGCTCGTCTACGGCGGCGGCTGGTTCCGCGACAACTGGGACAGCTGGAGCGCCGTCGCCGCGGACGGAACGGCGGGCGAGCGGGAGCACGAGACCGCGCGGCTGGTCACGTCGCTCGACGCGCTGGTGATCAGCGACTCCCTGGCTCCCGATCCGGCGGCGCCGTGGGCCGCCACCACGCGGATCGTGCCGCGGGAGCAGGGTCCGGCCGAGATCGGACGGCTCAAGCAGGGCGACGGGGGCGACCTGCTGATGTTCGGCAGCGGCACCACCTGGAATCCGCTCCTCGAGCAGGGTCTGGTGGACGAGCTGATCGTCCTCGTCGGCGCCGGACTCGCGGGCGGCGGCACGCCGCTCTACTCCGGGGTGCCGCAGCACGGGCTGCGCCTCCTCGACGCGACGGTTCTGCCGGGCTCGGAGCTGGTGCGGCTCCGCTACGACGCGAGCGGGGCCGGCGGGCGCTGAGCGGGACCTGCCGACGCGCGAGGACGCCGGCGGACCTGCGCCCTTCGAGCCGTCGAGGCGCTCGCCTCCGCCGGGGTGCGCACGACCCCGGCTGAGACAGGGCGGCCTCCCTCAGGAGCCGACGCCCCCTCCCGTCAGCTGACGTCGTGCGCGCGAGGCGCAGGGGCCGCCCCGGACAGCGAGCGGTCGCCCGACGCTGCAGGCCTGCGGAGTGCCCCGGCGCACAGCCGGACCCCCAGAACGACGCTCGTCACGCCTCCCGCCAGCAGCCCGGCACACACCGCGGTCCAGATCGTCATGCTCGAACTCGGCACGGCGTGCAGCCCGAAGACGAGCCCCGCTCCGCTGCCGACCAGCGCGGCCGCGACCAGTGGGATCGTGAGCGCCGAGCTCTTCTCGGCGGCGGTCCACGACGAGCTCCACAGGACCAGAACGGCGCCGATCGGCCAGCCGATTCCGGGGATCAGCAGCCAGCCGAAGGCGAAGACCAGGGAGGCCGCGACCGCGAACCACCGACGGGCGAGAATCCCCCGCACATTTCCGTGCTGAACTCCGGCCTGGACCTGATCTGACATGCGTCGGAGCCTACGGAGACGGACGGGACCGCGGCACGAACTGGCGCAGGGCCCCCGCGCACCGGCACACGGCGCGGCGAGAATCGCGTCTGTGGCGCAGCGAACGCGCCACCGTACTCCGAAGCCTTGGCCACCTGTGCACGCCATCAGTACCTTGTCACGCAATGTTCCACCCGGAACAAGAAACGGAGACACTCATGTCTGGATTCAGATCCAAGCTGATGGCGGGGATCGCCGTCCTCGCACTCGCTCTCACCGGAGCCGCGCCTGCGAGCGCGAGCACGGAAGCCGAGCACTCGGAGGTCGTCATCGCCCGCGAGTTCCTCTCGGAGTACGGCGTTCCCTCCGAGACGCAGGACGACCTGGTCGAGGCGTACCTCGCCGGCGAGGCGTGGGACTCGCTGTCGAGCGCTAACCCGACCGTGATTCTCAATCAGATTTGTCAAGCCAGCGGGGATGGTTTGGCTCGCCTGTTCTTCCTTCTCTCCCAGCGTTTTTTTGCCTGGAAGGCACGTAGTGCCGAGCAGGGTCGGGGGCGGGAGCGCAACCCGGAGGGCGGAGGAGGAGAGGTTGTCGGCGCGATGTGAGGGAGCGCAGCGACCGCGTGCCGAGAACCTCGGAGGAGCCGGCCGCGCAGCGGCTTGCGCGGACACTGGAGGCCCGTACGCTGCCGAAGGCTTCCAGGCAAAAATGCGCACAGCGCTCAACACCGCCGCCGGCCAGAGGCCGGTGTTCGCTCGGGTCTGTGAACCGCGACGCTCGTCGCGGCGGCTCTCAGTGGTCTTCGGTGAGGTGGCGGTAGATGGTGCCGCGAGACACGCCGAAGGTGTCGGCGATCTGCTGGACCGTGTAGGTCTTCTCGTCGTACATCGCACGCGCCTGTTTCGCCTTCGTCGGCGTCATCTTGAAGCGCCCGCCGCCCTTACGTCCGCGAGCTCGAGCGGCGGCAAGGCCGTCGTGGGTTCGCTCCACGATGAGGTCGTGCTCGAACTCCGCGATCGCGGCGAGCATGTGGAAGAACAGCCGGCCGCCCGGAGTGGTGGTGTCGATGCCCTGAGACAGCGCCTTCAGTCCGACGCCGCGCTGCTGGAGGCCGTCGGCTACCTCTTTCAAGTTCCGCACGGACCGGCCGAGGCGATCGAGCTTCGTCACGACGAGGGAGTCACCCTCGCGGAGGTAGTCGAGAGCGTCCTCGAGCGCGGGACGCTTCGCGAGTACTCCGGAGGCGTGCTCGACGAACACCTTCTCGCAGCCGGCTGCCGTGAGCGCATCGGTCTGAGCGTCGGGGTTCTGGTCTCTGGTCGAGACGCGCGCGTATCCGATCGAAGCCATAGGCCTGACTGTACTGCGAACGTAGGTTGCGGGTCATAGCTCTCGGACACGGGCCGTGGAACACGGCGCGCCGATTGGACCGCCGCGCTGCTCGACCGTCTCGTAAACGATCGTTCGCGAACACCTCGGCAGTGGTCGCTCAAATCGATTTCTGTCGATAACATCGGTGCATGCCGATTGATCACGTGCGGGGCACCTCTGCCGCCGTCTCCCTCTTTCACTCTTTGGCCGACCCGAAGCGTCTCCAGATCGTGCGGCGACTTCAGCATGGTGAGGCTCGGGTCAGTGATCTAGTGGCGGAGCTGGGCGTGGCGCAGTCGACGGCTTCTGAGCACATGAGCTGCCTGCGCGAGTGCGGCCTGGTCGTGGGGCGTGCAGAGGGACGGCAGGTGTTCTACTCGTTGGCCCGTCCGGAGCTGATCGATCTTCTCGAGTCCGCTGAGGCACTTTTGGAGGCGACGGGGTTCCAAGCGGATCTGTGCGGCACGTTCGGGGCGGAAGCACGGAGCGCACGTGACGTGGACGCTGCCGCATCGGAGGTCCGTCGGGGCGTGGAAGTGGCGCCGTGATCGGCACTATCGCGGCGGCAATCGGACTGTTCGCTGCGACGAACATCGATGACATCGTGGTTCTGACGGTGCTGTTCCTCGCGTCCGCCCGTGGCTCGCTGCCGGGCTGGAAGGTTGTGGCGGGGCAGTACCTCGGCTTCGCGACTCTCGTCGCGATCAGCGTCGTTGCCGCCGCCGGGTTGACGATCATCCCGGATGAGTGGGTGGGGCTTTTGGGCCTGATCCCGCTGGCGATCGGTCTGTACGGGCTCATCCGCACCCTGCGCAGCAGGGGCGATGATGACGACGACGATGACGAGAGTTCGATCAGTGCGGTCGGGCTGCTGGGCGTTGCGGGGATCACGATCGCGAACGGCGCGGACAACATCTCCCTCTACACGCCCGTATTCCGCACGAGCCCGATCGCGGACACGGTGGTCACGATCATCGTGTTCTTCCTCCTCGTCGCGGTGTGGTGCCTGATCGCTCGCGTCGTCGGCACGAACAAGACGGTGACCGAGCTGTTGGAGAGGGTCGAGCACTGGCTCGTGCCTGCCGTATTCATCGGCCTGGGTCTGTTCATCCTGATCGAGTCGGGTGTTCTGCCTCGACTCCTCGAGCTGTTCTGATGCCCGCCACGCGCAGGCTCGTCCTCCGAGTGGCTTTCATCGCTGCGCTGATTGCGGCCGCGTTCGGTCTTGATCAGCTCACGAAGAGCTGGGCCCTGACAGCGCTGGAAGACGGACGCACGATCGAGCTCGCTCTCGGAGCGCGGTTCGAGTTGATCTTCAACCCCGGCGTCGCCTTCGGGATGGGCTCCGAGCTGGGACCTGCACTGGCGGTCGGACTGATCGTCATTCTTGTGACCCTCACGGTGTGGGTGTTCGTGCGGACCATCCGCGGGGCTCCGCTGGGTGGACCGGCACTTCTCGCTCTCGCCGCCGGCGGTGGCGCAGG
>NZ_PSVX01000039.1:0-41010 GCF_002932695.1 Rathayibacter sp. AY1D2
GACGGCAACCTCGTCGTGTACGCCGCGGACGGGCGCCCGGTCTGGGCGAGCGGCACGGTGGCCGACCCGGGCGGCGAGGTCGGGGGAATCGCCCCACGGCGGGGGAGACGACGACGCCCCCCGGTCCGGGGACCAGGGGGCGTCGTGGCGGAGGGGCGTCAGCCGCGGCTGGCCCAGACCGCGCGGCGGCTGTCGTACTCGACGAGGTTGCCGTCGTCCTGCATGACGAGCTTGTAGGGGCCGACCGACGCGGCGGGCGGGACGACCGACCATCCGCTCGTCGTCTCGGTGCCCACGGCGATCTGCCCGCTGGTGTCGAGGGCGAAGAAGCCGCCTGCGCGGGTGGTCTTCGACGCCCAGATCGGGCCGTTCTTGCCGTAGACGACGAAGTTGCCGTCCGCCTGCATCACCGCTCGGTAGACGCCGTTCGCGGAGCGGAGGAAGCTGCCCGCCTCGAGCGAGTTCGCCGCGTAGAGGGTGGTCGAGGGGAAGGCGGCCTGGCTGGTCCAGATCACGTCGTCGGACGGGTTCACGATGATCAGCGAGCCGGCGTTGTTGATGCCCAGGCGGAGGTCCTTGCCGCGCGTGCCCGAGAACCACTTGACGGAGCCGTCGGAGCCGTAGATGACGGCGTTGCCGTCCTTCTGCATGGTGATGCGGTTGCCGGAGCCGCCGGTGCCGGTGCCCCAGACGGCGCCCTGGGGGCCGTAGCCGACGAAGTTGCCGTCGTTCTGCATGACGGCGCTGGAGCGGCCGTCGGCGGAGGTGAGCTGGTGGACGGGGCGGAGGGTCTGCTCCGTGAACAGCGTGTCGGTCACCGGCTCGGCGATGACGCGGCGGACGCTGCTCGCCCAGGCGGGCGAGCCGTTCTCGCGGTAGACGACGAGGTTGCCGTCGGGCTGCATGATCACCGAGGCGCCCGCTTCGTTGATCGTGTTCGTGCTCCACACGGGGCCGCCCTTGGCGGAGTAGACGACCATGTTGCCGTCGGTCTGCATGACCAGGTGGTCGCCGCGGCCCTGGGTGTTCGTCGCGAAGGTGGGGCGGCCCTGCGGGTCGTAGACCACCGCGTTGCCGTCGGTCTGCATCCGGAACGAGTAGCCGTTCGTGCCCGAGACGATCCGCTGTCCGGCGGCCAGCTCCTCGCCGCCGACGAGGGCGTTGTAGTAGCTGACGGCCGCGCGGGCGGTCTGCTGGGCGGCCTCGGGCGACTCGCTCGCGGGAGCGAGGCCGGTCGGCGCCTCCTCGGAGGAGGACAGGGGCTTCTGCGGGTTCTCCGCGGCGAGGGCCGGGGTCGCGCCGAAGAGCAGGGCACCGGTCGCGACGAGCGCGATCAGCCCGGAGGCGAGGGGGCGGGGGGAGGGGGAACGCGTCATCGCAGGACTTTCTCGAGTGGCCGGCGGGGGCCGGAAGAGGGGGTACTCGATGCTCGCACGGCGGACGCACGAGTGCGACCGGAACGGGGGCCCTCCGTCTGGGGGACGCGCGGGAGCTGAGGTCCTCCGCGGGTCAGAGCGCTGGGAGAGGCCGCCTGAGAGCGTCCAGCCGCTTCCGCCAGGCGTCCAGGCGGCCCGGCTCCGCGGCGAGCGCCGGTCCGTCCGCCCAGGCGGTCGCCAGCCGCAGACCGTGCAGGGCGTTGGCCGTCCAGACCTCACGGCCCTCGAGCGACTCCGGCTCGGCCGGGGCCTCGATCACGTCCACGCCGAGCGCGCCGGCGAGCACCGAGACGGTGCGAGCCGTCACGCTGCGCACGCGGGTGCTCGTCGCCGGAGGGACGACCAGCGCGTCGCCCAGCCACCACAGGATCGCGCTGCTCGCTCCGTCGATGACAGCGCCCTCGGCGTCGAGCAGCACGGCCTCGTCCGCTCCCGCGGCGTGCGCGCGCGTGCGGAGGAGGGCAAGACGTGCGATGTCCGGCCCCTTCCAGGAGGGTGTCCGGCGCGGATCCACCGGGCTCGTCCACAGCACCACGGAGCGGGTCGTCGGCGGGGCGGGTCGCAGCCGGAGCCGCAGGGCGCCTCCCGAGAGCTCGACGCGGGGGAAGGAGCGGCCCTCGCGGGGAAGGGCGGCGATCGCGGCGTCGAGGAACGCCTCGACGTCCGGGTGCCCGCCCGCCGAGGCGACGGAGGCGGCGAACCGCTCGCGGTGCAGGTCGAGCCCGCGGACCCGTCCCTCGTCCACCAGCCAGGAGTCGGCCGCGTCCAGGGAGGTGCCGGGCGGCTCGGGAACGCTCGTCAGGGCCCGCCCGTCCCACTCCCGAACCTGCTCGCCGTCCACGACCGCCTACGCTAGCCCAGTGGTCTCGGAGGATCGGCACGTCCGCTCGGTCGAGCTGCCCTGGGTCGATCCGGAGCTCGCGCACCACGCCCTGTTCGCCACGGCCGAGGCGTCGTTCTGGCTCGACTCGGGCCTCGGAGCGACGAGCGGCCGCTCCTACCTCGGGGCGTGCGCCCGCGAGGACGTGCTCCTCGTCGAGGCCGGCGGCGACGTGGCGGCGGCGCTCGCCGCGGTCGACGACGAGGCCCCCGCGGGCGACCGCGCGCTCGGCCGCTACGGCTGGATCTCCTACGAGGCGGGAGCCGCCTCCGTCTCCCTGCCCTCGGCGCCGACCGGCCCCGCGGATCCGCCGGCCCTCGCCCTGCTCCGGGGCGACCCCGTGCTCGAGTTCGACCACGGCACCCGGACCGTCCGCCTGGTCGCCACGGGAGACGCGCAGGAGCTCACCGTGCGCCTGCTCGAGCTCGTCGGCGCGCTCGCACCCGCGGACCCCGCGGATCCCGAGCCCGCCGGCGTCCCGGTCCGCCGTCACTCCGCCGCCGAGTACACGGCGCTGATCGGCCGCTGCCAGGAGGCCATCCGCGCGGGGGACGCCTACCAGCTCTGCCTCACCGACGAGATCGTCGTCGAGGGCCGGTTCGATCCGGTCGAGGCGTACCGTCGCCTCCGCCGCTCCAGCCCGAGCCATCACGGCGGGCTGATCCGCCTCGGCCCGCTCGCGCTCGTCAGCGCCTCGCCCGAGCGGTTCCTCACCGGCGGGGCCGATGGACGCGTCGCCACGCATCCCATCAAGGGCACGCGCCCCCGGGGCCGGGACGCCGACGAGGACCGCGCGCTCCGGGACGAGCTCGTGTCGAGCGTGAAGGAGCGGGCCGAGAACGTGATGATCGTGGACCTCGTCCGCAACGACCTCGCCCGGATCGCCGCCCCCGGCTCCGTCGTCGTCGACCGCCTGCTCGAGGTGGAGAGCTACCCGCACGTCCACCAGCTGGTCAGCGAGGTCTCGGCCCGCCGCGCGCCGGGCGTCGGGATCGCCGAGCTGATCGCAGCCCTCTTCCCGGCCGGCTCGATGACGGGAGCGCCCAAGCGCCGGGCGGTGGAGCTGCTGCGGGAGTGGGAGGGCGGTCCCCGCGGCGTCTACTCCGGCGCCTTCGGCCGCCTGGGCTCGGACGGCTCGCTGGACCTCGCGATGACCATCCGCACCCTCGTGCTCGACGGCGAGCGCGCCCGCCTGGGGACCGGCGGCGGCATCACCGCGCTCTCGGTGCCGGAGGAGGAGGTCGAGGAGACGCGGCTGAAGGCGCGGGCGCTCCTCGCGGTGCTGGGCGCCGCCGAGGAGTGAGCGGGCACCGCGTTCGTCTGCCGTGCGCGCGGGGCCAGTAGGGTTGATGGTCGAACGCAGCCGCCCACGCGTGCGCGTTCTCCCCCTCCTTCAGAAGTGAGAAGCACCTGTGGCAGAAGACACCTCCCGGCAGACCGGCGCGAGCGACGAGGAGCGCTACGACTTCCGAGCGCTCCAGGAGAAGTGGCTCCCGATCTGGGAGGAGACGCGCCCGTTCGCGACGGACGACCCCGACGACAAGCGCCCCCGCAAGTACGTGCTCGACATGTTCCCGTACCCCTCGGGCGACCTGCACATGGGCCACGCCGAGGCGTACGCGCTCGGAGACGTGATCGCGCGCTACTGGCGCCAGCAGGGCTTCAACGTCCTCCACCCGATCGGCTGGGACAGCTTCGGCCTGCCCGCCGAGAACGCAGCCATCAAGCGCGGGCTGAACCCGGTCACCTGGACCTACGACAACATCGAGCAGCAGAAGCGCTCGATGAAGCGCTACGCCGCGTCCTTCGACTGGGACCGCGTGCTGCACACCTCCGACCCCGAGTACTACAAGTGGAACCAGTGGCTGTTCCTCAAGATGTACGAGAAGGGCCTCGCCTACCGCAAGGACAGCTGGGTCAACTGGGACCCGGTGGACCAGACGGTTCTGGCGAACGAGCAGGTCCTCGCGGACGGCACCTCCGAGCGCTCCGGCGCGGTCGTGGTCAAGAAGAAGCTCACGCAGTGGTACTTCAAGATCACCGACTACGCCGACCGCCTGCTCGACGACCTGAACCAGCTCGAGGGCTCCTGGCCGTCGAAGGTCATCGCCATGCAGCGCAACTGGATCGGCCGCTCCATCGGCGCCGACGTCGAGTTCGAGATCGAGGGCCGCGACGAGCGCGTCACCGTCTTCACCACGCGCCCCGACACGCTCTACGGGGCGACCTTCATGGTCGTCGCGCCCGACTCCGACCTCGCCTCCGAGCTGGTCGAGGGCTCCGAGCCCGCGATCCGCGACGCGTTCCGCAGCTACCTCGAGACGGTGCAGAAGTCGAGCGAGATCGAGCGCCTGACCGCCGACCGCCCCAAGACCGGCGTGTTCCTCGGCCGCTACGCGGTGAACCCCGTGAACGGCGAGCGGCTGCCGATCTGGGCCGCCGACTACGTCCTCTCCGACTACGGCCACGGAGCCGTCATGGCCGTGCCCGCGCACGACCAGCGCGACCTCGACTTCGCCCGCGCCTTCGACCTGCCCGTGCGCGTGGTCGTCGACACCAACGCGTCCGTCACCGGGGCGATCCCGGTCATCCCGGAGGACCCGGAGGAGCTGGCCGCGCTCGAGAAGGAGTACTCGCTCGACCCCGCCACGACCGGCGAGGCGCTGACCGGCGACGGCCGCCTGATCAACTCCGGGCCGCTCGACGGGCTCTCCAAGCGCACCGCCATCGAGCGCGTCATCAGGATGCTCGAGGAGCGCGGCCGCGGCCGCTCGGCCAAGAACTACCGCCTGCGCGACTGGCTGATCTCCCGTCAGCGCTACTGGGGCACCCCCATCCCGATCATCCACGGAGCCGACGGCGAGCTCGTGCCGGTTCCCGAGGACCAGCTGCCCGTCGTCCTGCCCTCCACCGACGGCCTCGACCTGCAGCCGAAGGGCTCGTCGCCGCTCGGAGCGGCGGAGGACTGGGTGAACGTGCCGCACCCGGTGGACGGCTCGCCCGCGCGCCGCGACCCGGACACGATGGACACCTTTGTCGACTCCTCGTGGTACTTCCTCCGCTTCCTCTCGCCGAAGGACGACACGCAGGCCTTCGATCCGAAGCTCGCCGAGAAGTGGGCGCCCGTCGACCAGTACGTCGGAGGCGTTACTCACGCGATCCTGCACCTGCTGTACGCGCGCTTCATCACCAAGGTGCTGTTCGACCTGGGCTACGTGTCGTTCACGGAGCCCTTCACGGCGCTGCTCAACCAGGGCATGGTGCAGATGGACGGCGCGGCGATGTCGAAGTCGAAGGGCAACATCGTCCGCCTCTCGGACCAGCTGGACGAGTTCGGCGTCGACGCCGTGCGCCTGACGATGGCGTTCGCCGGCCCGCCCGAGGACGACATCGACTGGGCCGACGTCTCGCCCGGCGGCAGCGCGAAGTTCCTCGCCCGCGCCTGGCGCCTGGCGAAGGACGTCACCTCGAGGCCCGACGTCGAGTGGAAGTCGGGCGACGCGGCTCTGCGCCGCCAGACCCACCGCTTCCTCGCGGAGTCCCCGTCGCTGATCGAGGCGTTCAAGTTCAACGTCGTGGTCGCGCGGCTGATGGAGCTCGTCAACGCGACCCGCAAGGTCGTCGACTCGGGTGCCGGGGCCGGGGACCCCGCGGTCCGCGAGGCGGTCGAGGTGGTCGCGATGGCTCTCAACCTGTTCGCGCCGTACACGGCCGAGGACATGTGGCACCGTCTGGGCTACGAGGGCACCGTCGCGCACGCGCTGTGGCGCAAGGCCGACCCGTCGCTGCTGGTCGAGGAGAAGGTCACGGCGATCCTGCAGGTCGACGGCAAGGTCCGCGACCGGCTCGAGGTCTCGCCGAAGATCTCCTCCGACGAGCTCGAGGAGAAGGCGCGGGCCACGGCCGGCGTCGCCCGGGCTCTCGTCGGCCGCGAGGTCGTGAAGGCGATCGTGCGGGCGCCGCGCCTGGTGAACCTGGTGACGAAGGCGGTCTAGCCGCCGATCCGTCCCGACGGGGCTCCTCCTCTCGCAGGAGGGGCCCCGTCGTCCGTCCTGCGCCGGTGCTGCTCTCTCCTCCACAGGTAGGCGATCCGGCGGGCTGTCCCCGGATCGGTGTCGGCGGCCGCTCCGGGCGGTGACGCGGGTCCTACCGTCGGCGGATGCCAGAGACCAGCGGGACGGACGACGAGCAGTTGACGGCGCTGCTGCGGCCCCGCCGCGCCCGCCCGCGCTGGCGCGTGGGAGTGGGAGCGGCGGTCGTGCTCGTCATCGGCGCCGCGGTGGTCGCGGTGCTGCTCGCGGGAGCGCGGTCGAGCGGTCATGAGCGGGTCCTGGAGCCCGCCGTGTCGACGAGCGCGCCCGCTGCTGCGGCGGTCGAGTCGCTGTACGTTCACGTGGCCGGCGAGGTCGCCTCTCCGGGGCTGTACGTCCTGTCGCCGGAGGCGCGGGTGGCGGACGCGGTCGCCGCCGCCGGAGGGTTCCAGGAGTCGGCGGAGCGCGCGGCGGTCAACCTGGCCCGGAGGCTCGTGGACGGCGAGCAGATCGTCGTGCCGGCCGTGGGAGCGGCGCCGGCCGCGGCGGGAGCGGCTCCGGGCGGGGCCGCTCCAGGAGGAGCCTCCGCCGCCGGATCCGTGCTGAGCCTGAGCACGGCGACGGCGGCCCAGCTGGAGGAGCTGCCCGAGATCGGCCCGGCGACCGCGAAGAAGATCGTCGCCCACCGGGAGGCGAACGGCCCGTTCTCCTCCGTCGACCAGCTGCTCGAGGTCCCCGGGATCGGCGAGAAGACGCTCGCCGCGTTCCGCGACCAGGTCGCGCCGTGAGGAGCGTGCGGGCGGCGGACCTGCGGCTCCTGCCGGCAGCGGTGGCCGCCTGGACCACCGCGTGGGCGGCCGGGATGCTGCCGGTCGCGGCAGTGCTCGACGGGGGCCTCTCGTGGTGCGCCGCGGGCTGGGTGCTGCTCGGGGCGGCGTGCGTCCTGCTCCGGCGCGGCCTCGGCGGGCGGCTGGTCGGAGCGGTGCTCGTCGGGGGCGCGGGTGCCGCCCTCGCCCTCACCTCCGTGGTCGCCGCGGCGCCCGGTGACCACCCGGCGTCGCTGCGGGAGGCCCAGGAGGATCGCGCCCTCACCCCGGTCACCGTGCGCGTCGACACGGGTGCCCGACCGCTCGCGACCGGGGGAGTGTGGTTCGACGCGACGGCGCTGCGGGTGGGAGACGCGTCGACCGCGGCCCCCGTGCGCGTGCTGCTCGCCGATCCCGGCGGTCGGCTGCCGGTGGGCGCCGAGCTCGACCTGGAGGCGCGCGCTGCGGCGCAGGAGGGGCCCGTCGGCGAGGCGACGATGCTGAGGGCGGCGTCCGTTCAGGACCGGCGCGGTCCCGGGGGAGCGGCGGCCGTCGCGGAGGTGCTGCGCTCGCGCTTCCTCGAACGCGCGGCGCTGGTCGGCGGCGACGTGGCGGGGCTGCTGCCGGGCCTCGCGACCGGCGACACGTCCGCGCTCGACGCGGGGCTCGAGGAGGCGATGCGCACCGCGTCGCTCACCCACCTGACCGCCGTCTCGGGCGCCAACTGCGCCGTGGTGGTGGTCGCCGGCTGGACGATCGCGGCGCTCCTCGGCGCCGGGCGCCGCCTCCGGACCGTCGCCGCCCTCGCCCTGCTCGCCGGCTTCGTGGTGCTGGTGACCCCCGAGCCGAGCGTGGTGCGGGCCGCCGTGATGGCGACGGTGGTCCTCCTCGCGCGGCTCGGGCGTCGCTCCGGAGCGGCCCTGCCCGCCCTGCTCGCGACCGTCGTCGTGCTCGTGGCCGCCGACCCCTCGATCGCGGGGAGGCTCGGCTTCGTGCTGTCCGTCCTCGCCACCGCCGGACTCCTGCTGCTCGCCGAGCCGATCGCGGGCGCTCTCGGTCGAGTGCTGCCCCGGCCTCTCGCCCTGCTGCTCGCGGTGCCGACCGCGGCGCAGCTCGCCTGCCAGCCCGTGCTGCTGCTCGTGGACCCGTCGGTGCCGGTGTACGGAGTGCTCGCCAACCTGCTCGCCGAGCCCGCGGCACCCGCCGCGACCGGGCTCGGGCTCATCGGCTGCCTGCTCGCCCCCTGGTGGCCCGGAGCCGCCGACGCTGCGATCCGGCTCGCCGCCGTCCCCGCCTGGTGGATCGCCTCGATCGCCCGCGCCGTCGACTCGTGGCCCGCCCCGAGGATCGCCTGGTGGCCCGGAGTAGGAGGAGCGCTCACGCTCACCGTGCTGACCCTGCTCGCCCTCGTGCTGGTCACGCAGTCGCCGCGGCTCGCGCGGGTGCGCCGGGTCGCCGCCGTCGGGCTGGCGTGCGCGATCGCCGCCGCCGGCGGCACCACCGTCGCCACGCCGCTCCTCCGCGCCGCCTCGGTTCCCGAGGACTGGCGTGTCGCGATGTGCGACGTCGGGCAGGGCGACGCGGTCCTCCTCCGCGGAGACGCGGGCGTGCTGCTCGTCGACACGGGGCCCGAGCCCGCACCGCTCGAGGCCTGCCTCCGCCTGATGGGAGTGGACCGGATCCCGCTGCTGGTGCTCACTCACTACGACCTCGACCACGTCGGCGGGCTCCAGGCCGTCCTCGGACGGACCGACGCCGCGCTCGTCGGGCCCGCCGCGGGCCGCGACGACGAGCGCGACCGGGCGGCGCTCACCGGCGCGGGGGTCGCCGTGCAGGAGGCGGTCCGCGGCGACAGCGGCGCGCTCGGCTCGCTGCGCTGGCGGGTCGAGTGGCCGGAGCGGCGGAGCGCGCTGCGGGGGAACGAGGCGAGCGTGACCCTCCGGGTCGACATCGGCCCGGACGCCCGCGGCGGCCCGCTCTCCGTCGCGCTCCTGGGCGACCTCGGCGAGCAGGAGCAGGGACGCGTCTCCCGGCTGCCGGTCGGCCGGGTCGACGTCGTCAAGGTCGCGCACCACGGCTCCGCCGACCAGTCGCCCGCCCTCTACGACGCGCTCGGCGCGAGCGTCGGGCTGATCTCCGTCGGGGCGGAGAACGACTACGGACATCCGAATCCGTCGCTCCTCGCTCTGCTGGCCGAGCGCGGGGTCGAGGCGCTGAGGTCGGATGTCGAGGGTACGGTCGTGCTCGCGTCCCGCAGCGACGGGATCGCGGTCTGGGTGAGCGGCGCGACGGCTCCCGCGGCGGCCTCGGGGCGCCGTGAGCGGGCCGTAGGGTGGAGGGCGCTCGGACGGGCGCGGCACGGAAGGACACGGCATGGCAGGACACGGCATGGCAGGCAGGGCCCCGGCGCGCGCGAAGGCAGCGCCCTCGAAGGCGGCGATCCCGCAGCTCGCCTGGAACCAGACCCGGCCGGCGCCGATCGTGCTGATCACCGGCCCGGAGCAGTTCCTCGCCGACCGCGCGCTGCGCTTCCTCCGTGAGTTCCTCCGGGCCGAGGATCCGAGCCTCGAGGTCAGCGACATCGACGCCGGCGGCTACGCGCCGGGGGAGCTGCTGACGCTCGCGAGCCCGTCCCTTTTCGACGAGCCCCGCCTCATCCGCGTCTCGAACGTCGAGAAGTGCACGGACGCGTTCCTCCTCGAGACCCTCGACTACCTCTCGGCGCCCGCGGACGGGGCGACCCTGGTGCTCCGCCACGGCGGCGGCAACCGGGGCAAGAAGCTCCTCGACGCCATCCGCTCGGGCACGGGCGGCGGCATCGAGATCGTCTGCGCCGAGCTCAAGCGCGAGAGCGACAAGGTCGACTTCGCGATCGCCGAGTTCCGCACCGCCGGCCGCACGGCGACCACCGGTGCCGTCCGAGCCCTGGTGTCTGCCTTCTCCGACGACCTCGACGAGCTCGCGTCGGCGTGCCAGCAGCTGCTGTCCGACGTCACCGGCGAGATCACCGAGGCGACCGTCGCGAAGTACTACGGCGGCCGCGTCGAGACCACGGCCTTCACCGTCGCCGACTCGGCGATCGCGGGCCGTCACGGCGAGGCGCTGCTCGGGCTCCGCCACGCCCTCGCCTCCGGTGCCGACCCGGTACCGATCGTCGCCGCGTTCGCGAGCAAGCTGCGGACCATGGCGAAGGTCGCCGGCTCGCGCGAGGGCTCGGGCCAGGTCGCCTCGCGTCTGGGCCTCGCTCCGTGGCAGGTGGACCGGGCCCGGCGCGACCTGCAGGGCTGGACCGGCGAGGGCCTCGGCACCGCGATCCTGACGGTCGCCGACGCCGACGCGAACGTGAAGGGCGCCACCCGCGACCCCGTCTACGCCCTCGAGCGCATGGTCTCCGTCGTCTCCGCCCGGGGCGTCTGACCCGCCCGAAAGGCCCTGCGCCCGCGATCCGCACCGACCTCGTCCTCGGCGTGTCTCGATACGCCGCTCCGCGGCTGCTCGACCAGCAGCGAAGGGTTCACCTCCGCTCGCAGGCTCGCACCGCGGCCGACGAAGAGTCGGACAACGACCTCGCAGGGTCACCGGCGACCCGCGTGTCAGCGGATCGTCGTACCCGGAACGCTCCCCGCTCCTCCCACCGGGACCACCCCTGGAAGCCGACCGCGCGACGGGAGACGAGGAACGAGGAGCCCGTCGAGATCGGTGCGGGTCACGGGCGATCCGCGTGTCAGCGGATCGTCGTACCCCGAAACGCTCTCCGCTCCTCCCCCCGCGACCCTCCGCGGTAGCCGACCGGGCCGCAGCCGATCGAGAGCCGGACGATGCCCTCGCAGGGTCACCGGCGATCCGCGTGTCAGCGGATCGACGTACCCGGAACGGAACCCGCTCCTCCCACCGCAACCAAGCGCGGAAGCCGACTGCGCGACGGGCGACGAGGCACGAGGAGCCCGTCGACCGCGAAGCGGAAACGACGAAGGGCCCGGCCAGAGGCCGGACCCTTCGTCGTTTCCGCTTCGCGCAGTATTACAGCGCGGCGACCTGCTTCGCGATGGCCGACTTGCGGTTCGCGGCCTGGTTCTTGTGGATGACGCCCTTGCTGGCGGCCTTGTCGAGCTTCTTGGCGGCGAAGGCGAGGGCGGTGCCGGCCTTCTCGGTGTCGCCGGCGGCGATGGCGGTGTGGACCGAGCGGATGGCGGTCTTCAGCTCGCTCTTGACGGCCTTGTTGCGCTCGTTCGCCTTCTTGTTGGTGAGGTTGCGCTTGATCTGCGACTTGATGTTTGCCACGTGGATTACCTTCTTCTCGGATGTGCGTGTGTGCAGCCGGCTACTCGACGGAGTGCCCCTTCCGCGGGCGTCTGAACGCCCTGCGGTGCGACTGGAGGTCGCCGGCTTCTGATCACTCCACGCCTGCCGGGTGTCCGGAGGGGGAGCGCAAGCCAACAAGGAACTTTAGCGCACCCGTCGTCACCCTTCAACCGCGCCGCGCCCGCGGGTGCGGCGCCGTCCGGGTCGGGGCCGCCGGGGCGACACGCCGGGGGAGGCGGACCGCCGTGGCGTCTCGCGGTCCGGGCCCGCCGGTAACGTGACGCCGGTGCCCCGTCTCGCCGATCACCTCTCCGCGGTGCCGCCCTCGGGCATCCGCCACCTGTTCGAGATCGCGCTGCGGCTCGACGGAGTCACCCTCCTCGCGGTGGGCGAGCCCGACGTGCCGACCGCGCCGCACATCATCGAGGCGGCCCGAGCGGCGTGGGCGGCCGACGACACCCGCTACGGGCCCAACGGCGGCGTCCCCGAGCTCCGGCGGGCCATCGTGGAGAAGCTGGCGCGCGACAACAGCATCGAGGCGGACGTCGAGCAGGTCTGGGTGACCGTCGGCGCCACGCAGGCGCTGCACCAGGCGATGACGCTCCTGCTCGGGCCGGGCGACGAGGTGCTCATCCCCGACCCGGGCTACACCGTCTTCACGACCAATGCGCGGACCATCGGCGCCGTGCCCGTGCCGTACACGCTGCGCGCTGAGAACGCCTTCCTCCCCGATCCCGAGGAGGTCGAGCGCCTGATCACGGACCGGACCCGCGTCCTGATCGTCAACAGCCCGTCCAACCCGCTCGGCGTGGTGTTCCCGAGGGAGGTCCTCGAGCGCCTGCTCGACATCGCCCGGCGCCACGACCTGTGGGTGCTCAGCGACGAGGTCTACGAGTACTTCACCTACGGGCGCCCGCACGTGAGCCTCGCGGCGATCGCGCAGGAGCGCGGGGACGACGCCGACCGCGTCCTCAGCGTCTTCTCCTTCTCGAAGACCTACGCGATGACCGGCGTCCGCGTCGGCTACCTCGTGACGCCTCCCGGCTTCACGTCGATCATGGTCACGGTGCAGGAGGCGGCGATCAGCTGCGTCGCCACTCCGGACCAGCGCGCCGCCCTCGCCGCTCTGACCGGGCCGCAGGACGCGGTGGCCGCCGCCTCCGACCACTACCTCGCCAACCTGCGGCTCGCGACGGGCGTGCTCGACGAGCGGGGGATCGCCTACCGCGAGCCCGAGGGCGCGTTCTACCTGTGGATCGACATGGCGCACGCGACCGGCGGGGACGTCGCCTCCTGGGTCGAGTCGTTCCTCCTCGAGACCCTCGTCGCCGTCGCTCCCGGCAGCGCCTTCGGCCGCACCGGCGAGGGCTGGATCCGCGTCTGCCTCGCCGCTGACCCCGCCGCGCTGGAGCACGGGCTGCGCGCTCTCCCGGCCCCGGTGCGCGGATGAGCGCCGCCGAGGTGCTGGTCCGGCGCGTCCGGGCCCAGGAGTACGACGAGGTCTCGCGCCTGCGGCTCGCCGCCTACGCCCACGACTACGAGCTGGGGGAGGAGTACGCCGCCGACGTCGCCGCGGTCGCCCGGCACGACGTCGAGGGCGAGGTCTGGGTCGCCGTCGAGGGCGACGGGCGGATCCTCGCGACGGTCACCACTGCGCGCCCGGGCGCGAACCTGTACGAGCTCGGCCGCCCCGGCGAGCTGGACTGGCGGCTGCTCGCCGTCGCCCCGGAGGCACGCGGGCGGGGTCTCGGGCGGCTGCTCACCGAGTTCGTCGTGATGCTCGCCGCCGAGCGGGGCCTCCAGCGGGTCGTGATGAACAGCGGCACGCTGATGACCACCGCGCACGCCCTCTACGAGAGCATGGGCTTCGTCCGCCTCGGCGAGCGGGAGAACCCGCCCGGCGTCGAGCCCACCCGCACCTACGGACTCGATCTGTAGCCGCCGGTCCCGGCCTCCGCCGCCGGGCATGGGACACTGGTCCCACGATGTCTCCACGTGCACACTCCGGGCTCGAGCCCGCCGCGACCGATCCGGCGTCCATCCGCAACTTCTGCATCATCGCCCACATCGACCACGGCAAGTCCACCCTCGCCGACCGGATGCTCGGCATCACGGGTGTCGTCGAGGACCGGGCGATGCGCGCGCAGTACCTCGACCGCATGGACATCGAGCGCGAGCGCGGCATCACGATCAAGTCGCAGGCCGTGCGGATGCCGTGGGAGCGCGACGGGCGCACGTTCGCCCTGAACATGATCGACACTCCGGGCCACGTCGACTTCTCCTACGAGGTCAGCCGCTCGCTGGCGGCCTGCGAGGGCGCGATCCTCCTGGTCGACGCGGCGCAGGGCATCGAGGCCCAGACGCTCGCGAACCTCTACCTCGCGCTCGAGAACGACCTCACGATCATCCCTGTCCTGAACAAGATCGACCTGCCGGCCGCGGACCCCGAGAAGTACGCGAAGGAGCTCGCGAGCCTCATCGGCGGCGACCCGGACGACGTCCTCCGCGTCTCCGGCAAGACCGGCATGGGCGTCGAGGCGCTGCTCGACCGCGTCACCGAGCTCATCCCGCCGCCCGTCGGCGACCCCTCCGCCCCTGCGCGCGCCATGATCTTCGACTCCGTGTACGACGCCTACCGCGGGGTCGTCACCTACGTCCGGATGATCGACGGCAAGCTCTCGCCGCGCGAGAAGATCCAGATGATGTCGACCCGCGCCACGCACGAGATCCTCGAGATCGGCGTGTCGAGCCCCGAGCCCGTCGCGACGCAGGGTCTCGCGGTCGGCGAGGTGGGCTACCTGATCACCGGTGTGAAGGACGTGCGCCAGTCGAAGGTCGGCGACACCGTCACCACGGCGTCGAAGCCCGCGACGCAGGCGCTGCCCGGCTACACCGAGCCGCTCCCGATGGTCTTCTCGGGCCTGTACCCGATCGACGGCAGCGACTACCCGGACCTGCGCGAGGCCCTCGACAAGCTCAAGCTCTCGGACGCGGCACTCGTCTACGAGCCCGAGACGTCGGTGGCGCTCGGCTTCGGCTTCCGCTGCGGGTTCCTCGGCCTCCTGCACCTCGAGATCATCACCGAGCGCCTGCAGCGCGAGTTCGGTCTCGACCTCATCACCACGGCGCCCTCGGTCATCTACGAGGTCTCGACGGAGGACAAGAAGACCGTCACCGTCACGAACCCGAGCGAGTTCCCCGTCGGCAAGATCGCCGCCGTCACGGAGCCGATCGTCAAGGCCGCGATCCTCGCGCCGAAGGACTACGTCGGCACGATCATGGAGCTCTGCCAGAGCCGCCGCGGGACCCTGATCGGCATGGAGTACCTGGGCGAGGACCGGGTCGAGATCCGCTACCACATGCCCCTCGGCGAGATCGTCTTCGACTTCTTCGACAACCTCAAGTCCAAGACCGCCGGCTACGCCTCGCTCGACTACGAGCCCGCCGGCTCGCAGGAGGCCGACCTCGTGAAGGTCGACATCCTGCTGCAGGGCGAGCAGGTCGACGCGTTCAGCGCGATCGTGCACCGGGAGAAGGCCTACGCCTACGGCGTGCTGATGACGGGGCGCCTGCGCAAGCTGATCCCGCGTCAGCAGTTCGAGGTGCCGATCCAGGCCGCCATCGGCGCCCGGATCATCGCCCGCGAGTCGATCAGCGCGATGCGCAAGGACGTCCTGGCCAAGTGCTACGGCGGCGACATCACCCGCAAGCGCAAGCTCCTCGAGAAGCAGAAGGAGGGCAAGAAGCGGATGAAGATGGTCGGCCGCGTCGAGGTCCCCCAGGAGGCGTTCATCGCCGCGCTCTCGGGCGACGTCGAGACCAAGGACAAGAAGTAGCGCGAGCCCCGTCGCCGGCGCCCGTCCCCCCTCCCGGACGGGTGACGCACCCCCCGTCCGGGACATCGTGTCCTCGGGGATTGCGGCGCCTCACAGCGGACCGATAGCTTTCGGACGCCAGGACGCGGCCGTGGATCGAGATCGATCCGCACGGGGGGCTGCAGCGTCGACGACCGGTCCTCCACCATGACGAAGGGTGGTAGTCCGTGGTGCCTACGAGCACGAGGAAGCGCTGGATCAGGACGGGGGCGGCGCTCGCGAGCATCGCGGCCGTCGCAGCGGGATCGCTGGTGGCGGCGGGACCGGCCTCGGCAGCGAACAAGGTGATCCCGGTCGCGCCCGCGCCCTACTCCTGGTCGGACAGCGCCCGGTTCGGCACCGACGTGCCGCTTCCGGTGGCCGCAGACGCGACCACGCTGACCGTCGAGCTGCCCGACTCCACCGCTCCCGACACCTTCACCGAGTGGTCGCACCCCGGCTACCGGGTCGTGACGTGGCAGCTGAGGAGCACCGCGACGGACCTCGAGAGCGGCGAATCCGTCGTCGACACCGCCACCAACTCGATCCAGATCCCGATCGGACGCGCCGCCGGCTCCTTCGGCGGCACCTCGCTCTCGCTCCTCCTGAACGGCGCCGAGGACGAGGCGGACGACGCGTACGCTCCGGCCGGCGTCGACCGGACCGGCTTCGTCCTCGCCCTCTCCGCCGACCTCCAGGTGACTGCTGCGAGCGGGTCCGCGGAGGCCGACCTCGACCTGTCGACGTCCACCTCCTCCGAGCGCGCCGGCGGCGAATTCTGGGCCGGCGGCGGCACTGTCACCGAGGCCGGCGCGGGCGACGTCATCGTCCTCGACTCCGGTGTCCCCGGCTTCTTCGACCTCGCGGGCCTCAGCGCCACGGTCGGAACGGAGGACGGTGGCCGCCTGAAGGCCGTCCCCAAGGTCGTGCAGGACGGCCGGGGCATCGCGATCACCCCGACCCAGGAGTTCTTCGACCGCTACCTCACCTTCAGCGACACGACGCCGCTCGGCGCCCCGTCCGTCGAGGTGAAGGGGCTCAGCCGCGGCGGCGAGCAGCCTTCCGGCACCGGCGTCATCGTGCGCGCGCCGCTGCGCGTCGTCCCGTCGACCACCACCCCGACGCCGACGCCGGGCACCGGCCCGGAGGTCGTCCGCCTCGCGGGCACCGACCGCCAGGGCACCGCCGTCGAGATCTCGAAGGCGACCTTCGACACCCCCGGCGTCCCCGTCGTCTACATCGCCACCGGCGCGAACTTCCCCGACGCGCTCAGCGCCGGTCCCGCCGCCGCGAAGCAGGGCGGCCCGCTCCTCCTGGTCGACCGCGACTCGGTGAGCCAGGTCGTCCGCGACGAGCTCACCCGTCTCAAGCCCCAGCGGATCGTCGTCGTCGGCTCCGACCTCAGCGTCAGCGACGCCCTCGCCACCGACCTCGGCCAGTACGCGAACGGGAGGGTCTTCCGCCTCGGAGGCACCGACCGCTACGACACGTCGCGGAAGATCATCGAGAGCGCCTTCGGCGGCGGCTCGCCGAAGGGGGCCTGGCTCGCGACCGGCGAGAAGTTCCCCGACGCGCTCAGCGCCACCGCCGCCGCGGGCAAGAACTCGGCCCCCGTCGTCCTCGTGAACGGCGGCCTCCCGGCGGCCGACCCGACCACTGTCGGGATCCTGAGGGGGCTCCGGCCTCCGGTGCTCACCATCGCGGGCTCCGAGCTGTCGGTCAGCGCCGGCATCCAGAACTCCCTCACGGTGCCGGCCGGACCGGTCGTCACCCGCATCGGCGGGGTCGACCGCTACGACACCTCGGAGCAGCTCAACCGGGCGGCCTTCCCCCGCGGGTCGAAGACCGTGTTCCTGGCCACCGGAGAGAACTTCCCCGACGCCCTGGCCGGAGCCGCGGCCGCCGGGCGCACGGGGAGCCCCCTCTTCGCCGTGCCCCCGACCTGCGTGCCGGTCAAGGTGCTGCAGGACATCAAGGCCGGCGGAGCGACGCGCGTCGTCCTCCTCGGCGGCACCGGCACCCTGTCGCCGGCCGTCCAGAAGCTGACTCCCTGCAGCTGACCCGACCCGCACCACGACGAGGGCCCTCCTCCCGCTCCGGCGGGGGAGGGCCCTGCGTTGTTCCCGGCTCGGGGCGCCGACGGTCGGATACGCTGGGTCGGATGGACAGCACCACCCGGCACGCGGACTCGACGCGCGCCGCGCTCGAGGAGTCCGGGAAGAAGGTCGGGACGTGAGCATCCGCCGCTCCAACTTCGAGGGCCAGCCGCAGGTCACCTACGCGGCGGTCGGCGGCACTCTGGCACCCGACCTGCTCGAGTACCCGCCGGACGGCTTCACGGCCGAGCGTTTCGAGGCCCGTCTCGGCTCGGGCGACGAGCGCTTCGCCATCACCACCGCCTCCCTGATGACCTGGGGCGTGCAGCGCGGCAGCGGCATCGAGGTGACCGACATCACCAGCGGGAGCGGCGTGCAGTACACCGGCGTCAACTTCGACGCGGCGGGCACCCCGATCGACCTCGTCAGCCGGCCGACGGAGGAGCACTTCGCTCCCGACGGCACCCCCTACATCACCGCCGGCGTGACCGCCGTGCTCCGCGTGACCCTGCTCGGCCGCGTCTTCGACGCCCCGGTCCGCGTGGTCTACGTCGTCGACGAGCCCGACCAGGTCGGCTTCGCCTACGGCACCCTCGAGGGCCACCCCGAGAGCGGCGAGGAGTCCTTCGTCGTCGAGAAGCGCGCGGACGACTCGGTCTGGCTCGTCATCCGGGTCTTCTCGCGACCCTCCACCCGTCTCTACCGCCTGGGCGCGCCGGTGCTGCGCGCCGTGCAGAAGCGCCAGGTCGCCAAGTACCTGCGCGCGCTGCTGCCGGCGCGCGTCAGCTGACGTGGGGAGCGCCCTCCCGATCGCCGATCCTGCTCCGCTCGACGGCGGACTGCCCGCGTCCGTCGTCGACGGCGTGGAGCAGCGGGACCTCGGCCTCTACGTGCACGTGCCGTTCTGCCGGGTCCGCTGCGGGTACTGCGACTTCAACACCTACACGGCGACCGAGCTCCGCGGGGCGAAGCAGCAGGACTACGCCGACGAGGCGATCACCGAGATGGCTCTCGGCGCCGACGTGCTCGAGCGCGCGGGCCTGCCCCGGCGCCCCGCCCGCACGGTCTTCTTCGGCGGCGGGACGCCCACCCTCCTGCCCGCCGGCGACCTGGTGCGGATGCTGGGCGGCCTCCGCACTCACTTCGGGGTCGCGCCCGACGCCGAGATCACCACCGAGGCGAATCCGGACTCCGTCGATGCCGCCTACCTCCGCGCGCTGGCCGAGGCGGGCTTCACCCGCGTCAGCTTCGGGATGCAGTCGGCCGTGCCGCACGTCCTCGCCACGCTCGAGCGCACCCACGACCCGGAGCGGGTCCCGCTCGTGGTCGAGTGGGCGAGGGAGGCCGGCCTGCAGGTCAGCCTCGACCTCATCTACGGCACGCCGGGGGAGTCCCTGGCCGACTGGGAGCGGTCGCTCGACTCCGCGCTCGCCAACCGGCCGGACCACCTCTCGGCCTACGCCCTGATCGTGGAGGACGGCACGAAGCTCGCCCGGCAGATCCGCCGCGGCGAGGTCGCGACCCCGGACGACGACCTCACCGCCGACATGTACGAGCTCGCCGACGCGCGCCTGGCCGCGGCCGGGTACTCCTGGTACGAGGTCAGCAACTGGGCGCGCGACGACGCCCACCGCTCCCGGCACAACCTCTCGTACTGGCTCGGCCACGACTGGTGGGGCGTCGGTCCCGGCGCCCACAGCCACGTCGGAGGCGTGCGCTGGTGGAACGTGAAGCACCCGGCGGCCTACGCCGACCGGCTGAGCACCGGGGTCTCACCCGCTGCCGGGCGGGAGACGCTCGACGCGGGCACGCGGCGGGTGGAGGACGTGCTGCTGCGCTCGCGCCTGGCGGACGGGCTGCCCATCGACGCGATCGACGCCGGTCGGCGCAGCGAGGTGGCGGGGCTCATCGCCGACGGCCTCATCGACGGCCGGGCGGCGCTCGGCGGCCGGATCGTGCTGACCCTGCGCGGCCGTCTGCTGGCCGACGCGGTCGTGCGCCGTCTCACCGACGGCTGAGGCCGGATCCCGGGGCGGCCGACGCACGGCCGCCCCGGTTCCGCGGCTACTTGAAGAACGGGATGCTGAGCGGATACGTGTAGTACTCGCCCGCGCTGGCGCGCAACGAGGCGATGATCGCGAAGACGATCACCAGGATCGGCACGACCAGGAACACGATGAAGCCGACGAGCACGAAGGACAGGATCGTCCCGGCGACGTAGGCGATCAGCGTCGTCAGGTGGAAGTTGAGGGCCGTCTTGGCGTGCGCCTCGAGGAACGGTCCGCGCCCCTTGAAGACCAGGAAGACGATCAGCGAGGGCAGGAAGCTGAAGAAGATGCCGGTCACGTGCGTGACGATCGCCCAGGTCTTCTCGTCCGCCGGGTTCAGCGGCGGAGCCGGGGTCCCGTAGACGGGGGGCGGGGGAGGGGTGGCCGACATGATGGTCTCCGTTCCGGCGGCGGCGACGGGCGTCCCCCGTGCGCTCGGCGTCCATCGTGGCATGCGGCGACTCCCTGCGCACCGGGCCGCGCGGGACCTCCTCCTCGGGGATGACGGGGCTCCTCCCCGCGGCCCTGCAGGAGTGCACCCCGGCCGATCCCGGCGCAACCCCGCCGGGCGGTCCGCCTCCCGGTTATGATTGGCACTCAGAGTTGCGGAGTGCCAGGCTCCGCGCGGCGTCAGCGCCGCAGACGGTCGTGCCCGCGGGCACTCGGAGTCCGGCGGGAGGTCGGTCGTATGGTCACGGAGCGCGGTCTCCAGGTCCTGCGCGTGATCGTGCAGGACTACGTGGCGAACCGGGAGCCGGTGGGCTCGAAGTCGATCGTCGAGCGCCACGCGTTCGGCGTCTCGGCCGCCACCATCCGCAACGAGATGGCCCAGCTGGAGGAGGAGGAGCTGATCGCGGCTCCGCACACGTCCTCCGGCCGCGTGCCGACCGACAAGGGCTACCGCCTCTTCGTCGACCAGCTCGCCGACCTCCGCCCGCTGACCTCCGCGCAGCGCCAGGCGATCGAGACGTTCCTCGGGCAGAGCCCGGACCTCGACGAGGTGCTGGTCAAGACCGTCCGCCTGCTCTCGCAGCTCACCAACAGCGTCGCGCTCGTGCAGTACCCGTCGTTCGGAGCCGCGCGGCTGCGCCACGTGGAGCTCGTCGCCCTCGCTCCCCGCCGCCTCCTGTCGGTGCTGATCACCGACACCGGCCGGGTCGACCAGCGCGTGCTCGAGACCCCGGAGGACGTGGACGACGCGCTCCTCGGTGAGATCCGCGCGAAGCTCAACACGGCCGTGCTGGGCCTCGGGCTCCAGCAGGCGGCCGAGACGCTCGGCTCCGTCGCGGAGCGCTTCAGCCCCGAGCGGCGCCACGTGCTGACGCCGATCGTGCAGACCCTGCTCGAGCAGGTCGGCGCGAACCGGCAGGACCGCCTGGTCATGGCCGGCGCCGCGAACCTCGTCCGCACCGAGGAGGACTTCTCGGGCAGCATCTACCCCGTGCTCGAGGCGATCGAGGAGCAGGTGGAGCTGCTGCGACTCTTCGCCGAGATGACCCCGGACCCCCGGGGCATCTCGGTGCGCATCGGCCGCGAGAACGCGCCGTTCGGGCTGCAGGAGACGTCGGTGCTCACGAGCGGCTACAACACCGCGGGCGGCCAGGTCTCGCGCCTGGGCGTGCTCGGCCCGATCCGGATGGACTACTCCGGCAACATCACCGCGGTGCGCGCCGTCGCCCGCTACCTCTCCCGCCTCCTCGGCGAGGAGTAGGCCCGACCTCCCGGCCCCCGCCGGATCCCCCCGGTGCGCCGTGCCCGGCCCACCGACCCACGAACGAAGGACGAAGCCACCTGTGGCCGATCACTACGAAGTGCTGGGCGTCGACCGCGACGCCTCCGCCGACGAGATCAAGAAGGCGTACCGCCGACTCGCCCGCGAGCTGCACCCCGACGTCAACCCGAGCGCGGACGCCTCCGAGCGCTTCAAGCTCGTCACGCACGCCTACGACGTCCTGAGCGACGCCCAGCAGCGGGCGCAGTACGACCGCGGGCCCCAGGAGGGCTTCGGCGGCGGTGCCCAGGGCTTCGGCGGGTTCGGCGACATCTTCGAGACCTTCTTCGGGCAGGGCGCGCAGGGCTCGTCCCGCGGGCCGCGCTCCCGCCGTGAGCGCGGCCAGGACGCCCTGCTGCGCGTGGAGGTCTCGCTCGACGAGGTCATCTTCGGCACCCACCGCGACCTCGAGGTCGACACGGCGGTGCTCTGCGAGACGTGCCAGGGCTCGTGCTGCCAGCCCGGCACCTCGCCGGTGACCTGCGACATCTGCCACGGCTCCGGCCAGATCCAGCGCACGGTCCGCTCGCTCCTGGGCAACGTGATGACGGCGAGCCCCTGCGGCACCTGCCGCGGCTACGGCACCGTCATCGCGACCCCCTGCTCCACCTGCCAGGGCCAGGGACGCGTCCGCGCCCGCCGCACCATCCCCGTCGACGTCCCCGCGGGAGTCGACACGGGCCTGCGCCTGCAGATGCCCGGCAGCGGCGAGGTCGGCCCGGCCGGCGGCCCCAACGGCGACCTGTACCTCGAGATCAAGGTCAAGCACCACGACGTCTTCAGCCGCAACGGCGACGACCTTCTCTGCACCCTCGAGGTGCAGATGACGGACGCGATCCTCGGCTCCACGGCGTCGCTCAAGGCGCTCGACGGGGACATCGAGATCGAGATCAAGCCGGGCACGCAGAGCACCGAGATCGTCACGATCAAGGGACGCGGAGTCACGCGCCTGCGCGGCAGCGGACGCGGCGACCTCCGCATCGGCATCCAGGTCGTCACCCCGACGAAGCTGGGCCACCGCGAGCGGGAGCTGGTCCAGGAGCTGGCGAAGCACTACAAGCCGCAGAAGCCCGCGCTGACCCACTTCCAGCAGGGCCTGTTCTCCAAGCTCCGCGACCGCTTCCTGGGCTGAGCCCCGTGGCGCACCACTACATCGACGAGTCGCTGAACTCCGAGGGCTTCGTCGTCGGGGGCCGGCTCGCGCTCACCGGCGCGGAGGCACGGCACGCCGCGACCGTCAGCCGGATCCGCGCGGGCGAGAGCGTCCGGGTCGGTGACGGGCGCGGACTCGTCGCGACCGCGGTCGTCGAGAGCGCGGAGCCGGTGCGAGTGGTGCTCGTCGTGGAGTCTGTGCAGGAGTCCCCGGTTCCGTCCCCGCGTCTTGTCCTCGTGCAGGCCCTCGCGAAGGGCGACCGCGACGAGCTCGCCGTGCAGGCGGCGACCGAGCTCGGGGTGGACGAGGTCGTCCCGTGGCAGGCCGCGCGGTCGATCTCGCGGTGGTCCGGCCCGAAGGAGGAGAAGGGGCGCGAGCGCTGGCGCACCATCGTGCGCGAGGCGAGCAAGCAGTCGCTGCGCCCCCGGGTGCCCGAGGTCGCGCCGCTCGAGCAGGTGCGCGGTCTCGTCGCGCGCGCCGCGACGTCCCGCGTGCTGGTCCTCGAGCCCTCGGCGCAGGCGCGGCTCTCCCAGGTGGTCCCGGACGGACGCGACCTGGTGCTCGTCGTCGGGCCCGAGGGCGGCATCGCTCCGGAGGAGCTGCGGCTGCTCGCGGAGGCGGGCGCCGAGGCCGTCGCGCTCGGCGACTCCGTCCTGCGCACCTCGACCGCAGGTCCCGCTGCCATCGCCGTCCTCTCGGCCCGCCTGGGCCGCTGGTGACGCTCCTCCACAGCCGACTCGGGGCTCCGGAGCAGGGTGCCGTGGGCGAACGCGGCGCCCGTCGCGCACGGGCCCCGTTTAAGATGAGTGCATGAGCGAACCCACCGTCTTCACGCGCATCGTCCAGGGCGAGATCCCGGCCGATGTGGTGTTCGAGAACGAGCGCATCCTCGCGATCACCGACATCGAGCCGAAGGCGCCCGTCCACCTCCTCGTCTTCCCGAAGACCCAGGAGCACGCCACGGTCGCCGCCCTCGCCGCCGCCGATCCCGCCCTGCTCGCCGAGATGGTGCAGGTCGCCCAGTCGCTCGCCGACGCCCACAGCAACGGTCAGTTCCGCCTCGTCTTCAACTCCGGCGAAGAGGCGGGCCAGACCGTGTTCCACGTGCACGCCCACGTCCTGGGCGGCCACCAGACGGAAGGCTCCCTTGCCACCGGTTGAGAACACGGGCGCGAGCCCCGACGAGCGTCCCGCCCCCGGCGCGGACGCGTCCGAGACGACGCGGCGCGTCGTCGCCGTCGACGGAGTCGCGATGGTGCGCCTCCTCGGACCCCAGGACCGCCTCATCCGAGCGGTCGAAGGACGATTCCCCGATGTCCGGGTGCACGTGCGCGGCAACGAGGTGACGCTCGACGGCGAGCGCGAGCCCGTCGCCGCGGCGACGCGCCTGGTGGAAGAACTGGTGCGCATGACCGCGAGCGGGCACGATCTCGACCCGGAGGGCGTGCGCGAGTCCGCCCGCATCCTGCAGAACGGCGGGCCGGTGAGCCCGGCCGAGGCGTTCGGCCAGGCCATCCTCACGGCACGCGGACGGAGCGTGAGGCCCAAGACGCTCGGGCAGCGCGAGTACGTCGACGCGGTCGATCAGAACACCATCGTCTTCGGCATCGGCCCGGCCGGAACCGGCAAGACCTACCTGGCGATGGCGAAGGCCGTGCAGTCGCTGCAGCGCAAGGAGGTCGAGCGGATCATCCTGACCCGCCCGGCGGTCGAGGCGGGGGAGCGGCTGGGCTACCTGCCCGGCTCGCTCACCGACAAGATCGACCCGTACCTGCGCCCGCTCTACGACGCGCTGAACGAGATGATGGACCCCGAGATCGTCCCGAAGCTGCTCGCGGCCGGCACGATCGAGGTCGCGCCGCTCGCGTACATGCGCGGGCGCACGCTCAACAACTCGTTCGTCGTGCTCGACGAGGCGCAGAACACGACGCCCGAGCAGATGAAGATGTTCCTCACCCGCCTCGGCTTCGGCTCCAAGATGGTCGTCACCGGCGACATCACCCAGGTCGACCTGCCGACCGGCGCGAGCGGACTCCGCCTCGTGACGCGCGTGCTCGACGGCATCGACGACATCCACTTCTCGCGCCTGACCAGCGAGGACGTGGTGCGCCACAGCCTGGTCGGCCGCATCGTGGACGCGTACACCGAGTACGACCAGCAGAAGCAGGCGCAGCACTTCGAGCGCGAGCAGGCCCGGGAGTTCGCGAACCGCGCCGAGCGCCGCGGCCAGGCCGCCCGCCCGCCCGGCGACCGCCAGCCTCCGCGCGGCTGAGCCCGCCCGCCCCTCCCGAACCGAAGGAAGACCCGCCCCCGTGAGCATCGAGATCAACAACGAGTCGAGCGTCCCCGTCGACGAGGCCGCCCTGCTGCGCCTCGCCGGCTACGCGCTCGACTCGCTCCACGTGCACCCCGACGCCGAGCTCGCGATCGTGCTGGTCGACGAGGGCGCGATGGAGCAGCTGCACGTGCAGTGGATGGACGAGCCGGGACCGACTGACGTGCTCAGCTTCCCGATGGACGAGCTGCGTCCCGGGACCGAGGACGAGCAGACCCCCGCGGGGCTCCTCGGTGACATCGTGCTCTGCCCGCAGGTCGCGCAGTCCCAGGCCGAGTCGGCCGGCCACTCCGTGCTCGACGAGCTGCAGCTGCTGACAGCCCACGGGCTCCTTCACCTGCTCGGCTTCGATCACGCCGAGCAGGAGGAGGAGCGCGAGATGTTCGGCATCCAGCGCGACATCCTGGTCGGCTTCCACATCAGCGAGCGACGCCGCTAGAGCGCGCCGTGCCCACTCTCCAGCTCCTCATCGCCGCCCTCGCGCTCGTCGCCGTCGGCGGCTGGTTCGCCGCGACCGACGCCGCACTCGGCGTCCTCTCGCGCAGCGACCTGCTCGACATGGCCCAGCACTCCCGCAGCGCCCGCGCTCTCCGCGCGATCGCGGGCGACATGAGCGCCCACGTCAACGTCGTCAACTTCTCGCGGATCGCGGCCGAGACGACGGCCGCGGTGTTCGTCACCACGGTGCTGGTCGTCGAGGTCCCGCAGCTCTGGCTCGCGCTCCTGCTGGCGGTCCTGATCATGGCGGCGGTCTCGTTCGTCCTGGTCGGCTCCAGCCCCCGCAGCGTCGGGCGCGCGAACGCGCGTGCGGTCCTGTCCACCAGCGCCTCGCTCGTGCACGTGCTCCGGCTCGCGCTGGGCCCGGTCGCGCACGGGCTCGTGGCTCTCGGCAACCGGGTGACGCCGGGGACCGGGCGCTCGGCGGGGTTCTCCTCCGAGGAGCAGCTGCTCAGCATGGTCGACGAGGCGACGGAGCAGGACGTGCTCGAGCAGGACGACCGCGAGCTGATCCACTCGATCTTCGAGTTCAACGACACCTTCGTGCGCGAGGTGATGGTGCCCCGCACCGACATGGTGACGATCGAGGCGACCTCCTCCGTCGGCGCCGGCATGGGGCTCCTGCTGAGCCGCGGCATCTCCCGGCTCCCCGTCATCGGCGACGGCGTCGACGACGTCCTCGGCGTGCTCTACCTGCGCGACGTGGCCCGGCACACCTACGAGCGGCCGGACGACGACGACACGGTCGCCGATCTCGCGCGCCCCGCGCTGTTCGTGCCCGAGTCGAAGAAGGCCGACGAGCTGCTCCGCCAGATGCAGCTCGAGTCCAACCACCTCGCGATGGTGGTCGACGAGTACGGCGGCATCGCGGGCCTGGTGACGCTCGAGGACCTGATCGAGGAGCTCGTCGGCGACATCTCCGACGAGTACGACCGCGAGGTCGACCTCTTCGAGGAGACGGCGCCCGGGGTCTACCGCGTCTCGGCGCGCCTGCCGGTGGACGAGCTCGGCGAGCTGTTCGAGCTCGACCTCGAGGACGACGACGTCGACTCGGTCGGCGGACTGCTGACCAAGGCCTACGGGCGCCTCCCCGAGCGCGGCGCGACGGCGCGGATCGGCGGAGTGCTGCTCGAGGCCGAGCAGGCGGACCCGCGCCGTGGGACCATCTCCACGGTGATCGTCCGCCGCGATCCCGATCTGGACACCGCCGGCGAGCCCGGCACCGGCCCCGTCGCGATCATCGCGGACGGCGGCACCACCACCCCCAGCCCGAGCACGGCTCCCACCCGCGGAGCCACGGGCGATCAGCACGAGGACGCACGATGACCGACACCACTCCCGCCGCCGCTCCCTACCGGGCGGGCTTCGTGTCCTTCGTCGGCCGCCCGAACGTGGGCAAGTCGACGCTCACGAACGCCCTCGTCGGCGAGAAGATCGCCATCACGAGCTCGAAGCCCCAGACCACGCGGCGCGCGATCCGCGGCGTGGTGCACCGCACCGACGGCCAGCTGATCGTCGTCGACACCCCGGGCATCCACCGGCCGCGCACGCTTCTCGGCGAGCGGCTGAACTCGCTCGTCACCTCGACCCTCGGCGACGTCGACGTCATCGGGATGCTGTTCCCGGCGGACGAGCCGATCGGCCCCGGAGACCGCTTCATCAACGAGCAGCTCGACTCCTTCCCGCGCGCCCGGAAGGTCGCGATCGTCTCGAAGGTCGACCTCTCCTCGAAGAAGTCCGTGGCGAAGCAGCTGCTCGCCGTCTCGGAGCTGCGCGAGTGGGACACGATCGTGCCGATCTCGGCCGTGACCGAGGAGCAGCTGGACGTCCTGGCCGTCGAGCTCCTGCGCCTGATGCCCGTCTCGCCCGCCCTCTACCCGGAGGAGGCGGTGACCGACGAGGACCTGTCCTCGCGGATCGCCGAGTTCATCCGCGAGGCCGCCCTCGAGGGCGTCTCGGACGAGCTGCCGCACTCCCTCGCCGTGACGCTCGACGACATGGTCGAGCGCGAGGACGGCTCGCTGATCGACATCTACGCCAACGTCTTCGTGGAGCGCGACAGCCAGAAGGGCATCATCATCGGCAAGGGCGGCCAGCGCCTGCGCGAGGTGGGAGCCGTCTCCCGCGAGCAGATCGAGCGCCTGCTGGGCCGCCGCGTGTTCCTCTCCATCCGGGTGAAGGTCGCCAAGGAGTGGCAGCGCGACCCGAAGCTGCTGGGGCGCCTGGGCTTCTGACGTCGGAGGACGACCGCGGTCACCCTCCAGGACGACGCCCCCGGGCGCGCGGACCCGTAGCGTGGTCCTCATGCGCGCCCTCCTCGACCGACCGGCGGCCCTGCCGATCGCCGGGGCGCTGCTCGCCGCCCTCCATCTGCTGCTCGGGCTCACCGGGGTCACTCCGACCGAGCGGATCGCCGGCGGCCTCGTGCTCGCGCTGGCCCTCGCCGTCGCGGGATTCCTGCCCGCGCTCGCCCCCTCGCTCGTCGCGGTCGGCGCGCTCGCCGACGGAGGCGTCCTGCTCGGCGGCGTCCCCGTCGACGGGGTGCTCGTCGGCCTGGTCGTCCTCTGGCAGACGACCCGCCGGGTGGGCCCCTGGACCCGTGCCCTGGCGCTCGCGGGCGGCCTGATCCTCGCCGGGATCGGCGGCGTCACCGTTGCGCTCGGCCTCTCCGGCCCGCTCGATCCGTCCGGGCTCCCGGCGCGCGTGGAGTTCGTGGTCCTCGCCCTGGTCGCCCTCGCGGTCGCCTCCGTGCTCGGTGCGGCGAAGGTCCTCGTGTACCTCAACGCGCTGCGGGCGCCGGTCCTCGCGGGCGATCGGATCGACGCGCTGCTGACCCGGGTCGCCGGGCCGCAGGACCCCTTCGCGGTGGGGGTCGCCGGTGGTCAGGCGCTGGTGCTCCTCCTCGTCGCCGGCCTCCCGTTCGCCGGGGTGGAGGGCGCGATGCAGCTGCTGGTCGCGGGCGTGCTCGCGGTCGCGCTGGTGCTGCACCGGCGGTCCCCGGTCCTCGCCCTCTCGATCGCCTGGGCCGGTGCCGCCCTGCAGATGAGCGCGAGCCTCGCTCCCGGACCCGCGGATCTGGCCATCCTGGCCGTCCTCTTCGGCGCCGGCGCGTCGGAGTCGCGGCGGGTGCGGATCGCGGGCGCGGTGTCGGCCGTCCTCGGCGCCGTGATCGCCGTCGTCTACCTCGTCCTCGTCTTCGACCTCGTCGCGAGCGCCTACGACGGCCTCCTGTCGGCCGGAGCCACCTTCGGCGGGATCCTCGCGACGCTCGGCCTCTCCTGGACCATCGGACTGCTCTCGCGCTCGGTCCGCCGGGCGCGGGAGGGCCAGACCCTGCGCGCGCAGGCCGAACAGGAGCGCGCCCGGGCGCAGCGCGAGCTCGACACCGTGGAGGAGCGCAACCGGATCGCCCGCGACATGCACGACGTCGTCGCCCACTCCCTCGCCGTCGTGATCGCGCAGGCCGACGGCGCGCGCTACCTCGGCGCCACCAGCCCCGAGCAGACCGACGCCGCGCTGCTGACCATCTCCTCCGTCGCCCGGGACGCCCTCGGCGACGTGCGCGTGCTCCTCGCCCAGCTGCGGCACTCGCAGAGCGACGGCCCGCAGCCCGGCGCCCGCGACCTGCCGGCCCTCCTCGACAGCGTGGGCGGAGCCGGAGCCCCCGTCCGCGCCGAGCTCGCCGTCGACCTGGAGGCGGTGCCGCGCGCCGTCGGTCTGGCCCTGTACCGCATCGCCCAGGAGGCGACCACGAACGCTCTCCGCCACGGCCGCCCGGGCTCGCCGCTCGAGATCGCCCTGCGCCAGGACGGCGGCGAGCTCGCCCTGACCGTGCGCAACGCCCGGTGCGCCGACGTCGAGCGCGACTCCCTGCCGGGCGAGGGCCACGGCCTGGTCGGCATGCGCGAGCGCGCCGCGCTCGTCGGGGGAGTGCTCGCCGCCGGCCCGGTCGGGGACGACTTCGTCGTCGACGCGCGCCTGCCCTCCTCCCCGTCCCTCGCCCGCACCGCCCCACCCCTCGCCTCCGGAGGCAGCCCCGCATGACCGACACCATCCGCCTCGTCCTCGTCGACGACCAGGCCCTCTTCCGCGCCGGCATCCGCATGCTGCTCGGCTCGCAGCCCGACCTCGAGGTGGTCGGCGAGGCCTCGGACGGGGCGGAGGGCGCGGAGCTGGTCGCGCGGCTGGCCCCCGACGTCGTGCTGATGGACATCCGGATGCCGGGCGTCGACGGGATCGAGTCGACCCGGCGGATCCTCGCGGACGCGCAGGAGCGGCGGGTCGAGCCTCCGCGCATCCTCGTGCTGACCACCTTCGACCTCGACGAGGCCGCCGCGCGCGCCATCCGGGCGGGTGCGAGCGGCTTCCTCCTGAAGGACACGGAGCCCGGCTTCCTCCTCGCCTCCGTCCGCACCGTGCACGCGGGGACCGCCGTGGTCGCCGCCTCCGCGACCCGCGAGCTCTTCGAGCACTTCGGAGCGGCGGGCAGCGGACGCGAGACCCCGCCCGCCTTCGCGACCCTCACCGACCGCGAGCGCGAGATCTTCCACCTGGCCGCGCGGGGGATGAGCAACACCGAGATCGCGCGCGCCGAGTTCCTGAGCGAGGCGACGGTGAAGACGCACATCAGCCGCACCCTCGGCAAGCTCGGCCTGCGCGACCGCGTGCAGCTGGTGGTCTACGCCTACGAGAACGGCCTGGTCTCCTAGCGCGGGACGCCGGGGTGACGCGCCGCGGGGGCGGTGCTACCCTGACCGGGTGCGCTTCGGACAGCTCCTCCTTCTCCGCCGCGACGAGATCTGATCCTCAGGCCATCCTCGTCGCGGAGTCCGTCGTCGGCTGAACCATCCCTCGCCCGCGAGGTCGATCCGCATCCGGATCCCCGCGAGACCGCCCGACCGGCACCGCCCACCAGCGGAGCCGCACGCGAGCGGGATCGGTCACGAGCGAGAACAGACACGTGCGCACCACTGCGCCGGGAGAGCACCTCATGCTGAACAACCAGAAGCCGTCGCCCATGCCGATCGGCAAGTACCGTCCCTTCCACGAGCTGATCGCCGTGGACCTGCCCGACCGCACCTGGCCGTCGAAGCGCATCACGACCGCGCCCCGCTGGTGCGCCGTGGACCTCCGCGACGGCAACCAGGCGCTCATCGACCCGATGAGCCCCGAGCGCAAGCGCATCATGTTCGATCTGCTGGTCCGGATGGGCTACAAGGAGATCGAGGTCGGGTTCCCGAGCGCGAGCCAGACCGACTTCGACTTCGTGCGCAGCCTCATCGAGGAGGGCGCGATCCCCGAGGACGTCACCATCCAGGTGCTGACCCAGGCCCGCGACCACCTGATCGAGCGCACCTACGAGTCGATCCGCGGTGCGCGCCAGGCGATCGTGCACCTCTACAACTCCACGAGCGTGCTGCAGCGCGAGGTCGTGTTCCGCAAGGACCGTCAGGGCATCATCGACATCGCGCTGGCCGGCGCCCGCAAGTGCCGCGAGATGGAGTCGACCGTCCCCGGCACGGCCGTCTACTACGAGTACTCGCCCGAGAGCTACACCGGCACCGAGCTCGACTTCGCCCGCGAGATCTGCGACCGGGTCGTCGAGGTCTTCGAGCCGACTCCCGAGCGCAAGGTCATCCTGAACCTGCCCGCCACCGTCGAGATGGCCACCCCGAACGTCTACGCAGACTCGATCGAGTGGATGAGCCGCAACCTCGCGCAGCGCGAGAACATCGTGCTGTCGCTGCACCCCCACAACGACCGCGGCACGGCCGTGGCGGCGGCCGAGCTGGGCTACCTGGCCGGTGCCGACCGGATCGAGGGCTGCCTCTTCGGCAACGGCGAGCGCACCGGCAACGTCGATCTGGTCGCGTTGGGCGTGAACCTGTTCACCCAGGGGATCGACCCGCAGATCGACTTCAGCGACATGGACGGCATCAAGCGCACCGCCGAGTACTGCAACCAGCTGCCCGTGCCCGAGCGCAGCCCCTGGGCGGGCGACCTGGTCTTCACCGCCTTCAGCGGCTCGCACCAGGACGCCATCAAGAAGGGCTTCGAGGCGATGCAGGCCGAGGCCGAGCGGACCGGCCGCAGCGTCGACGAGCTCACCTGGGCCGTGCCCTACCTGCCGGTGGACCCGAAGGACCTGGGCCGCTCCTACGAGGCGGTCATCCGCGTCAACTCGCAGTCCGGCAAGGGCGGAGTCGCGTACCTGCTGAAGACGGACCACGCGCTCGACCTGCCGCGCCGGCTGCAGATCGAGTTCTCGGGCGTCGTGCAGGCCAAGACCGACGCCGAGGGCGGCGAGGTCACGAGCGAGCAGATCTGGACGGTGTTCCAGGACGAGTACCTGCCCGCGCCCGCCGAGCGCGCCGACGAGAAGTGGGGCCGCTTCGAGCTGCTGCGCACGAACACGTCGAGCGATCTGGGCGGCAGCATCGCGCTGGACGCGGTCCTCCGGGTGGGCGACGAGCGCGTCTCGGCCAGCTCGCGGGGCAACGGCCCGATCAACGCCTTCGAGGCCGTGCTGGAGCAGCAGGGCGTCGAGGTCCGGGTCCTCGACTACGTCGAGCACGCGCTCAGCGCCGGCGGCGACGCGCTGGCCGCCTCGTACGTCGAGTGCACGGTGAACGGCCGCACCCTGTGGGGCGTGGGCGTGGACGCCGACATCTCGACCGCCTCCCTTAAGGCCATCGTCTCGGCCGTCAACCGCGCCCTGCGCGAGGAGGTCCCGGTCCGCGAGCTGGCCGGCGCCTCCGCCTGATCGGGCCCGATCCCCGCCGGGGGAGCCGTGATGCGTCGCGGCTCCCCCGGCGTTCCCGTGCGCGGACCGCGCGGGACTCCGCTCCCTGCGTCCGGGTCGGCCGCCGCTAGGTCCGGCGGCGCCAGCGCAGGCGCGGCACCCCGCTGAGCGCGCGCTGCTCGGGCAGGCTCCAGCCGTAGCGGACCGCGAGCAGGCGGATGACCGTGGTCACGCCCACCGCGAGCGGCGCGGCGAAGTCGATCGTCACTCCGAAGCGCAGCGTGAGGACCAGGACGCCGGTGCCCACCGAGGCGGCGACCGCGTAGAGCGAGCCGACGTGCATCAGCGCGATCGGCCGGTTCAGCAGGATGTCTCGGACGACGGATCCGCCGACGGCCGAGACGGTGCCGACGAACACGGCCGGCACCTCCGGCACGCCGAGCGACAGGGCCTTCGTGGTGCCGATCGCGCCGAAGAGCCCGAGGGTCAGCGCGTCGAGGGCGGTGATCGTCCCGTCGACCCGGTTCAGCAGGTGCTGGAGCAGCATCCCGAGCAGGGAGGCGGTCACCGCGACGATCAGGTACGCGTCGGTGTGCAGGGCCACCAGGGGCGTCTGGAGCAGCAGATCGCGGAGCACGCCGCCGCCGAGGCCGGTGGCCGTGCCGATGATCGTGACGCCGAGCAGGTCGATCCGGCGGTCGCGGAACTCGCCCGCGAACATCGCGCCCTGGAGGCAGCCGATGGCGATCGCGAGCAGGTCGGCCCAGGCCGGGATCTCGAAGAGGGAGGCTGCCACCCGGACATCGTTCCACGGCGCGGGCCCTGCTCCGGCCGGGCTGCCAGCCGGGTGTCGGGGGTCGGGGGGATAATCGGTGGATGCCCACCTATCGCGACGAAGCCGTGGTGCTCCGCACGCACAAGCTGGGCGAGGCCGATCGCATCGTGACGCTGCTCTCGCGCAGCCACGGCAAGATCCGCGCGGTGGCGAAGGGCGTGCGCAAGACCGGCTCCAAGTTCGGCTCGCGGCTCGAGCCGTTCATGGTCGCCGACCTCCAGCTCTACGAGGGCCGGAGCCTCGACATCGTCACGCAGGCCGAGTCGCTCGGCGCCTACGGTGCGCTGATCGCCGCCGACTACGACAGCTACACGGCCGCGAGCGCGATGGTCGAGACGGCGGACCGCCTCACCGACGCGGACGCCTCCCTGCAGCAGTACCTGCTGCTCGTCGGGGCCCTGCGATCGCTCTCGAAGCACGAGCACGAGCCGGTGCTGACGCTCGACTCCTACCTCCTGCGGGCGCTCTCGATCGCGGGCTGGGCGCCCAGCTTCGAGGACTGCGCGCGCTGCGGCGCCCCCGGGCCCCACGGCGCGGTCGTGGTGCAGCTCGGAGGCGTCGTCTGCGCCGACTGCACGCCGCCCGGAGCACCGCGGGTCGCTCCGGAGGTCGTGGTCCTGCTGGGTGCGCTGCTCACGGGAGACTGGGCCCACGCCGAGACCACCGAGCCGACCACGCGGTCGCGGGCGAGCGGAGTGGTCGCCGCCTACACGCAGTTCCACCTCGAACGCGGTCTGAGATCCCTGGAGCACGTCACCCGATGAAGCCCTTCACCCACAAGGACGTCGAGCCGTACCGCCCTCTCGACTGGACCGGGATCCACCCGCCCGCGATCCCGCGGAAGGCCGTTCCGGGGCACGTCGCCATCGTGATGGACGGGAACGGCCGCTGGGCGAACTCCCGCGGCCTGACGAGGATCGAGGGGCACAAGCGCGGCGAGACGGCGCTGCTGGACGTCGTGGCCGGAGCGATCCAGATCGGCGTGAAGCACCTCAGCGTCTACGCGTTCTCGACCGAGAACTGGAAGCGCTCGCCCGAGGAGGTGCGCTTCCTGATGGGCTTCAACCGCGACGTGCTGCACCGCCGCCGCGATCAGCTCAACGAGTGGGGCGTGCGCATCCGCTGGGCCGGGCGGAAGCCGCGCCTGTGGGCGTCGGTGATCAACGAGCTGCAGTTCGCCGAGCGGATGACCGCGGGCAACGACGTGCTCACCCTCACCATGTGCGTCAACTACGGCGGGCGCACCGAGATCGCCGACGCGGTGCAGCGGCTCGCCGCCGAGGTCCAGGCGGGGCGGCTCAAGCCCTCCGGCATCTCCGAGAAGACCATCGCCAAGGCGCTCTACGTGCCCGAGATACCGGACGTCGACCTCTTCGTGCGCTCCTCCGGCGAGCAGCGCACCAGCAACTTCCTGCTCTGGCAGAGCGCCTACGCCGAGATGGTGTTCCTCGACCGGCTCTGGCCGGACTTCACGCGGACCGACCTCTGGGACGCGATCGAGCACTACTCCGGCCGCTCCCGCCGCTTCGGCGGCGCGGTCGACGTGCCGGGGGCCTCCTCGTGATCCGGGCCGGGATCGTCGGCTTCGGGCTCGCGGGCAGCGTCTTCCACGGTCCGTTCCTCGCGGCGGATCCCGCTTCCGAGGTCGTCGCCGTCTCCACCCGCGACGCCGGTCGGAGGGCCGCGGCCTCCGCCGCGCATCCGGAGGCCCGGATCGTGCCCGACCTCGACGCGGTGCTCGCCGAGCGGCCGGAGCTGGTCGTGCTCGCCTCGCCGCCGTCGGTGCACCGGGAGCAGGCCGTCCGGGTGCTCGAGGCCGGTGTCGCCGTCGTGATCGACAAGCCCTTCGCACCGAGCACCGCCGACGCGGACGCGATCATCGCCGCCTCCGAGCGGAGCGGTGCGCCCGTCTTCGTCTTCCAGAACCGGCGCTGGGACGCCGATCTGCTCACCCTCCGCCGCCTCCTGGGCGAAGGGGTCCTCGGCGAGGTCCTCCGCTTCGAGTCGACCTTCGAGCGCTGGAGCGCGCCGAAGACGGGCCGGTGGCAGAGCGAGACGGTTTCGGCCGAGGGCGGCGGGATTCTCTTCGATCTCGGCAGCCACCTGGTCGACCAGGCGCTGCTGCTGTTCGGCCCGGCGGTCGTCACGGCGGCCGAGACGCGGACCGTCCACGAGGGCTCGGCGAGCGAGGACGACGCGTTCGTCTCGCTCCTGCATCACAGCGGCGTCCGCTCCCACCTCACCATGAGCCGCGTCGCCCGGGCGACCGGCCCCCGCTTCCGCGTGCTCGGCACCCGCGCCGCCTTCAGCGTCGACGGTCTCGATCCGCAGGAGACCGCGCTCCGCGCCGGCGGCGCCAGGCCCGACGACGACGGCTTCGGCGAGGTCGCGCCGGAGGGATGGGGCATCCTCGTCGACGACTCCGGCACTCACCCCGTGCCGAGTGAGCGGGGACGATACGCCGCGTTCCTCGAGCAGGTCGCGCGGTCGCTCCAGGACGGCGCTCCCTCGCCGGTCGACGTCCGCGAGGCCCGCGAGGTCGTCGCCGTGCTCGAGCAGGCGCACGCTCTCGCCGCCCGCTGACCGGGCCCGCCGCCGACGCGCCCGGTCGCTCCCCGGTCTTGGCGATCCGGCTCTGGAGCGTCATCCTCGAGAGGTGAGCACCGCACTGCCGAACTCCGCCGGCCTGCGCGCGCGCTTCGCCGGTGCCCGCGGCTACCACAACGCCTGCACCCTCGGCCTGCCGCCGCAGGAGACCGTCGAGGCGCTGCGGGCGGACCTCGACGGCTGGTCGTCCGGGGAGAGCACGGCCGCCGCCTACGGCGCTGTCGCCGAGCGCGCGCGTGCCTCGTTCGCCGCGATCGCCGGCGTTCCGGTCGACCGGGTCGCCATCGGCTCGCAGACCTCCGCCATGGCCGCCGTGCTCGCCGCCTCGCTGCCCGACGGGGCCCGCGCGCTCTGCGTGGACGGCGACTTCTCCTCCATCGTGTTCCCCTTCCTCGCCCAGGCGCACCGCGGAGTGACCGTGCGCTCCGTCGCGCTCGAGGCGCTGGCCGACTCCGTCGAGGACGGGGACGACCTCGTCGTCTTCTCCGCCGTGCAGTCGAGCAGCGGAGCGCTCGCCGACCTCGACGCCGTCCTCGAGGCGGCCGCGCGCCACGGAGTGCGGACCGCGTGCGACCTCACGCAGGCGGCCGGCGTCCTGCCGGTCGACGCCTCCCGCTTCGACGCGACCCTCACCCACGCCTACAAGTGGCTGTGCTCGCCGCGCGGAGTGGCGTTCCTCACCGTCTCGCCCGACTACGCGGCCGAGCTCGTCCCCGTGCAGGCGGGCTGGTACTCGGGGGAGGACGTGTGGTCGTCCTGCTACGGACCGGCCATGCACCTGGCCGAGAACGCCCGCCGCTTCGACGTCTCGCCGGCCTGGCAGGCGTTCGCCGGCGCCGAGGCGTCGCTCGCTCTGTTCCGCTCGCTCGACCTCGACGCGGTCTGGGCGCACGCCTCCGGCCTCGGCGACCTGCTGTGCGAGCGGCTGGACCGGGAGCCTCAGCACCGGGCGCTGGTGTCCTGGCCGGACGAGGGGGGAGCGGACCTGGAGCTGCTGCAGGCCGCGGGTCTGCGCGTCTCGGGCCGCGGCGGCCGGCTCCGCATCGCCTTCCACCTCTGGAACGACGAGTCCGACGTGGACGAGCTCGTCCGCGTGCTGCGGGAATAGCGGGGCGCCCCCTCCGTTGTCCTGGGGGTGAGTGCTGAGCCGAGCCCCCTGTCCGTCGACGTCTGGTCCGACATCGCCTGCCCCTGGTGCTACATCGGGAAGCGCCGGTTCGAGTGCGGGCTCGAGGCCTTCCGCGCCGCGCACCCCGAGGCTCCGGAGGTCGTCGTGGAGTACCGCAGCTTCGAGCTCTCGCCGGACACGCCGGAGGACTACCGCGGGGGAGAGGCGGCGTTCCTCGCCGAGCACAAGGGCATCCCGGAGGTGCAGGCGCAGCAGATGCTCGACTCCGTCACGGCGATCGCGGCGAGCGTCGGCCTCGACTACCACTTCGAGTCGGTGCGCCACGTCAAGACGGTCACCGCCCACCAGGCGCTCCACCACGCCAAGGAGAACGGACTGCAGCTCGAGCTCGTCGAGCGTCTCCTGAGCGCGTACTTCGTCGAGGGCCGCGACCTGGCCGATCCGGAGGTGCTCGCCTCGCTCGCCGGCGAGGTCGGGCTCGACCCGGCGGAGACGCGCCGCGCTCTCGAGGACCGGCGCTACCTCGGGCGGGTGCAGTCCGACATCGCCCAGGCCCGCGAGTACGGGATCTCGGGGGTGCCGTTCTTCGTCCTGGACGGGCGCTTCGGCGTCTCCGGCGCCCAGGAGCCGGCGGCGTTCACCGAGGTCCTCGAGCATGTGCTGGAGCAGCGGGCGGCCGTCGCGTGAGCGGGCCGTTCGAGATGCTGGGCGACTCCGGCGTGCCGCTGTGCGAGGACGGCGTCTGCGCCGTGCCGCCGGCCGCGGAAGCGCAGGCCGAGGTGCCGCCGATCAGCGCGGAGGCTCCTCCACGGTGATGTCGGCCACGGTCGCGCCGTAGGCGGCCACGAGGGCGTCCGCGTCGACGAAGGCGCTGCGCCCGTCGGCGCCGGCTCCCATCGCCACGCGGCGGCCGAGGATCCGCTCGTCGGCGTAGACCGGCCAGGCCGTCGTGGACCCGATCGGGGTGATGGTGCCGCGCCGGTAGCCGGTCGCCTCGAGGGCGGCCGTCTCGTCCGGGAGGCGGAGCTTGTTCACTCCGACCACCGCGCGCAGCTTCGGCCACGCGATCTGCCGCCCGCCGGGGACGAGGGCGAACAGGTAGCCGCCGTCGTGGCGCTTCACCACGAGCGACTTCACGATGTCGCCGGGCTCGATGCCGAGCAGCGCGGCCGCCTCGTGCAGGCTGCCGGCAGCGGGCCTCTCCACGATCTCGACCGCCAGGCCGCGGGCGGACGCGTCCGCCTCCAGCCGCTGCGAACCGTCCTCCACAGGTGTGCTCCCGTTCATCTCTCCACCTCTCTGCTCGTCACTCCGCCTTCCCCAACACAGGATCTGGGAGAATCGATACCGATGTCCTCCACTCTCACGGCCGCCCCGCCCGCGCGCACCGCGCCGGCGCTCCGGATCGGCCCCCTCGAACTCGACGCGCCGGTGGTGCTCGCCCCCATGGCGGGCATCACCAACACGGCGTTCCGCCGCCTCTGCCGCGAGTTCGGCAACGGCCTCTACGTGAGCGAGATGATCACCTCCCGCGCGCTCGTCGAGCGCACGCCGGAGTCGATGCGCCTCATCCGCCACCACCCCAGCGAGTCGGTGCGCTCGATCCAGCTCTACGGAGTGGACCCGGTCACGGTCGCCGAGGCGGTCACCATGCTCGTCGCCGAGGACCGGGCCGACCACATCGACCTCAACTTCGGCTGCCCCGTGCCCAAGGTCACCCGGAAGGGCGGGGGAGCGGCCCTGCCGTGGAAGCTCCCGCTGTTCCGGCAGATCGTCGAGGGCGCCGTGAAGGCCGCCGGCGACGTCCCGCTCACCGTCAAGATGCGCAAGGGCATCGACCCGGACCACCTCACCTACCTCGAGGCCGCCCGTGCTGCCGAGGGCGCCGGGGTCGCGTCGATCGCGCTGCACGCGCGCACCGCCTCCGAGTTCTACAGCGGGCACGCCGACTGGTCGGCGATCGCCATGCTCAAGGAGACGGTCACGAGCGTGCCCGTGCTGGGCAACGGCGACATCTGGTCGGCCGAGGACGCGCTGCGGATGATGGCCGAGACGGGCTGCGACGGAGTCGTCGTCGGTCGCGGCTGCCTCGGGCGCCCCTGGCTCTTCGGCGACCTCGCCGCCGCGTTCGCCGGCTCCGACGAGCGGTTCCGCCCTTCGCTCGGACAGGTCGCCGAGGCGTTCCGCCGCCACGCGGAGCTGCTCGTCGACTTCTTCGAGAGCGAGGAGCGCGGCTGCCGCGACATCCGCAAGCACGTCGCCTGGTACTTCAAGGGCTACGCCGTCGGCGGCGACCTCCGCGCTCGCCTGGCCACCGTCGAGTCGCTCGCGCAGCTCGACGAGCTCCTGGCGACGCTCGACTGGACGCAGCCCTACCCGGGCGAGGCGGCCGAGGGGCAGCGGGGCCGCGCCGGCTCGCCCAAGGTCCCCTCCCTCCCGGACCGCTGGCTCGAGTCCCGCGAGCTCGACGCCGGGCAGCGCGACGCGGTCTCGGCCGCCGAGATCCACAACAGCGGTGGATGACCGCGCGCTCTGGGGGTACTCGCTCGTCGACACCGAGCGATTCCTGCCGGAGGACCACTCGACTCGCCGCTCCGACTTCGCCCGCGACCGCGCCCGGCTCTTCCACTCCAGCGCGCTCCGCCGCCTGGCCGCGAAGACCCAGGTGCTCAGCCCCACGGCGGGCGTCGACTTCGCGCGCAACCGCCTGACCCACTCGCTCGAGGTGGCGCAGATCGGCCGGGAGCTCGCCACGAGCCTCGACCTCGACCCCGACGTCGTCGACACGGCCTGCCTCGCGCACGACATCGGGCATCCGCCGTTCGGGCACAACGGCGAGCGCGCGCTCAACACCTGGGCCGAGGGGATCGGCGGCTTCGAGGGCAACGCGCAGACCTTCCGGCTGCTCACGCGGCTCGAGCCGAAGGTGTTCGGCGACGACGCCCGCCCCTACGGGCTGAACCTCACCCGCGCCAGCATCGACGCGAGCTGCAAGTACCCCTGGCCCGACACGCGCTCGGTCGCGGACCCGTCGGGGCGCGCCAAGTTCGGGTTCTACGCCGACGACGCTCCCGCGTTCGCCTGGATGCGCGAGGGCGCCCCCGAGGGGGTGCGCTGCATCGAGGCCGAGGTGATGGACCTCTCGGACGACATCGCGTACTCCGTGCACGACTTCGAGGACGCGGTGGTCTCCGGCTACATCGACGTCGAAGCACTCGGCTCCCGCGCCGACCACGAGGACCTCGTGCAGTCGATGCACTCCTGGGTCGGCGGGGAGGTCGGACACGACGAGCTCGTCGCCGCCTTCGACCGTCTCGACTCGCTCGACGTGTGGGTCTCCTCCTGGGACGGCTCCCGCCGCGACCAGGCCCGGCTCAAGAACCTCACCAGCCAGCTCATCGGCCGCTTCGCCGCCGCCGCCACCGAGGCCACCCGCGAGGCGTACCAGCACCCCGACCTCGTCCGCTTCGGCGGCCACGTCGTCGTCCCCCGCGAGCAGCAGGCCGAGATCGCCGTGCTCAAGGGGATCGTCGCGACGTTCGTGATGTCGCGGAACACCCGCCAGCCCATCTACGCCCAGCAGCGCGAAGTCCTCACCCGCCTCGCCGACACCCTCCTCGACCGCGGCCCGGGAACCCTCGAGCCCGGCTTCGCCGAGGACTGGCACGCCGCCCCCGACGACGACGCCCGCCGCCGCGTCGTCGTCGACCAGGTCGCCAACCTCACCGACCAGAGCGCCCTCGCCTGGTTCGAGAGGCTGTGCTGATGCGCTGAGCCGGGCGGCGCCCGGCTCAGCTGTGCCGCCGGTCCCTGCCCGGCGTCACCGCGGTCGGCTTGTCGAGGTAGTTCCAGGGAGCGGGGTGCGTCCGCCTAGGGCGATCCGCTGGGACGCGGATCGGCCGTTCGGCTGTGCTCGATCCCACGCCGGTCCTCGCCCGGCGTGGCGCGGTCGGCTTCTCGGGGTGGTGCGGTTCGTGGAGCGGGGTGCGTCCGCCTAGGGCGATCCGCTGGCACGCGGATCGGCCGTTCGGCGGTGCCGGTGGCACGCCGGTCCCTGCCCGGCGTGGCGCGGTCGGCTTGGCGACGTGGTGCGTTTCGTGGAGCGGGGTGCGTCCGCCTAGGGCGATCCGCTGGCACGCGGATCGGCCGTTCGGCGGTGCCGGTGCACGACGGTCACCGCGAGGCGTCACCGCGGTCGGCTTGTCGGGGTAGTGCGATTCGTGGAGCGGGGTGCGTCCGCCTGGGGCGATCCGCTGGGACGCGGATCGGCCGTTCAGCGGTGCCGGGGCACGCCGGTCACCGCCAGGCGTCACCGCGGTCGGCTTGCGGGATGGCGGGTTCCAGGGAGCCGGGTGCGTCCGTCCGAGGCGATGCGCTGGCGTGCGGGTCGGCCGGTCGGCTCGGAGGGCGGGGACGACGTCGCGGTCGCGGAGGGTGACCGAGATGCTCCGGCCCTGCGCGGCGCAGGCCTCGGAGTAGGCGGACCG